>NZ_JAYSCO010000034.1:0-11292 GCF_041914865.1 Pseudoduganella sp.
AGGGCACCATTTGTCCGATTGTCAGACCTGACCCCGAATTTCTTTACAGCTTCATTTCCAGCATGGCGCGGAAGAGGATGCTGGTCGGGTTGATCAGCGTGTCGCTGCGGCGGTTCAGGCCTTCGACGTAGCTCGATTGCTGCAGGTTGTCCTCGTGCAGCATGTTGGAGGCGGACAGGCGCAGCTGGGTCTTGGGCGTGAACTTCCACAGGCCGTACAGGTCGAGCGCGCGCTTCGGTACGCTGTACGCGTATTGCTTGTCGGAGATGCGCACTTCGCCGCCGCCCTGGTAGCTGAAGGAGCCGCCCAGCGTCAGCGGCATGCTGTCCAGCTTCCAGTCGGCGCCGATGGTGCCGCTGAGCGGTACCTGCTGGTCGAGGCGGTTGTTCGGGCCCGGTACGGTGTCCAGGCGCGACCAGCTGCGGGTCAGGTTGGCGCGCATTTCCACGCCCGGTGCTTCCTTCATCAGGGAACGCAGCGGCAGCTTGGCTTCCAGCTCGATGCCGTAGGTGTCGGCGCTGCCGGCGTTGACCGGGCGCGAGACGTAGGCGCCGTCGATCAGGTCCACGCGGCGGCGCGTCACGTCGTCGATGCGGCGGGCGTAGGTGCTGGCCGTCAGCAGGCCGCCGCCTTCACCCAGGAAGTGTTCGTAGGCCAGGTCCAGGCCCCAGGCCAGTTCCGGCTTCAGGTCCGGGTTGCCCATGAAGTCGGGCGTGGTGGCGGTGTTGTTGTTGGAGGTGAAGCGGCGCGGGATCAGGTCGCCCACATTGGGCGCCTTGTAGGTGCGGGTCAGGCCGAACCGGACCTGGTCTTTTTTCTTCTCGCCGAGCTTGTACAGGGTCTGGAACAGCGGGCTCAACACGCTGGAGTTGCTGTCGACGCTGCCGAAATCGCTGCCGCTGCTCTTCATGTTCACGCCTTCCCAGCGCAGACCGAAGTAGACGGACCAGCGGTCGGTGACGTTCCATTCGTCCTGCACGTAGGCGGCGACGCGGGTGACGTCGGCGGCGAATACTTCGTCCAAGTTCTTTGGCAGCTTGGACAGGTCGGCCGGCTGCAGCTGGCCGTCGGCGCCGCGCACCGGCGGCGCGCGGAAGTAGGTTTCGCGCTGGATGCGGTCTTCGTCGCGCTTGCTGTAGCCGATGTCCCAGCCGGTGGCCAGGGCGTGGCCCGGGAACAGCGGGCTGGAATACTTGCCGGTGGTGGTGAAGCCCTTGTCGGAGGCGGACGACGTGACGCTGCGGCTGCGGTCCCAGGCGCTGCCGGTCTGGCGGTTCGGCGCTTCCGTGCTGCGGTGGTTGTAGTTGACGCCGGCTTTCATGTCGATCTTGGCGCCGTCACCCAGCGGGTGCGCCCAGCTCAGGTCGGTGCGGAACATTTCCGCTTCCGAGCGGATGTTCTGGTCCAGGCTGCTGAACATCGGGTCGAGGCCGGAAATGGTCTGGATGCGCTCGGTATTCGTGCCCTTGAAGCGGTTGACCGCGATGAAGGTTTGCGAGGTGATCACGTCGCCCGGCTTGATCGCGTAGTTGACGCGCGGCGCCAGGTTGAAGTTGCGGAACCAGCCTTTGCTGCTGTTCACGCCGCGGTGCAGCAGCGGCTCGTCGCCGCTGGCTTCGGTGATGCTGTGCGCCGGGCGGTTGAAGTCGCCGTGCAGGAAGCCGCCGCCGATCGAGTACGACCATGGGCCTTTGCGGTCCGACATCTGCAGGTTGACGCTGACGCCGGGCTGGCCGTTGTCCGACTGCAGGCCGGTCTTGATCTCGGTCTGGGCGGTGGTGATGGCTTTCTTCAGCACGATGTTGATGCCGCCGGCAATCGCCTGCGTGCTGAACTCGGCGGTGGCGGCGCGCATCACTTCAATGCGCTCGATCATGTCCGGGGTCAGCGAGTCGAGCGAGAAGCCGGGCGGCGCCGGTTCGCCGTTCAGCATGATGGAGGTGTAGCCGGCGCCCAGGCCGCGCATGCGGATATTGCCGCCGCGCCCCTGCACGCCGTCGACCGTAACGCCGGGCAGGCGCTTCAGCACTTCGCCGATGCTGGTATCGCCATTTTTCAGGATTTCCTCCTGCGTCACCACGATCTTGGTGGCGGTGTCGTTGCGGCGGATATCCATGGCCGCGCTGCCTTTCACCTCCACTTTCGGCATGACCTTTTCAGGGGCGGGCGTGGCTTGCTCCTGGGCGTAGGCGGTGTTCAGGGCTTGCACGATCAGCAGCAGGGGCAGGGCGATTTTTTTCATACAAATGGCGATAGCTTTTTGGAAAACGCGACAGGATACACCGCGGTGCAGCCTCGCTGTTCAGTTAAAGGGGCGTTGATACAAACAGATACATTGCTCGAGTCTCTAACTGTACAGATGGGCAACTGTTTCCGTGAGTCAAATGCGACAGACGGTCATTTTCGCGGGATGAGCTGCAATGTTCGCAAGCGAACAGTGCGCTGTCGTGCGCCTGCATAACATTGCTTGGAACATACTGCCCGTCTGCGCGGCAGCTCCAAGAATAATGCGAGGCCCCCCTTGAAAGAGCGTCTTTATCTATGGCCGGCAGCAACTGCCGGGTTCAAGGAATCCGACTCCGGCTCCCTGCAACAGGGCGCCAGCGAGGACGATGATTTGCCGCTGCGTGCGGAACTGTTCAGTGCGCAGCAGATGGAGCACCATGGCCGCGCTCTGGCCGCCAGCCATGAGCTGAGCGCGCGCGGCGGCGGCGACCGCCTGCTGGCGCGCCTGAGCGAAAACGCGGCGCTGATCGGCTCGACCTGCGAGGGCTTGACCGAGGCGGTCAAGGAAGGGCGCCAGGTCACGCCGGCCTCGGAATGGCTGCTGGATAACTTCTACCTGATCGAAGACCAGATCCGCACCGCGCGGCGCCACCTGCCCAAGGGCTACAGCAAGGAGCTGCCGCGCCTGGCCAAAGGCGCGCCGGAAGGCACGCCGCGCGTCTACCAGATTGCGCTGGAAATCATCGCCCACGGCGACGGCCGCGTCGACCCGGAGAGCCTGTGCCGCTTCGTCGAGGCCTACCAGGAGCTGGCCACCCTGAAACTGGGCGAGCTGTGGGCCATCCCCATCATGCTGCGCCTGGCGCTGATCGAGAACCTGCGCCGGGTGGCGGCGCGCGTGGCGGAAAACCGCTTCCAGCGCGACCTGGCCAACAGCTGGGCCGACCAGATGATCGAGATCGCCGACAAGAACCCGAGTGGCTTGATCCTGCTGGTGGCCGATATGGCGCGCTCGGAGCCGCCCATCACCAGCGCCTTCGTGGCCGAGCTGGCACGCCGCCTGCAGGGCCAGAGCCCGGTGCTGACGCTGGCGCTGAACTGGATCACCTACCGCCTGGCCGAATCGGGCCAGACCATCGAGCAGCAGATCCAGGCCGAGATCCATTTGCAGGCGGCCGAGCAGGTGTCGATCGCCAACAGCATCGGCAGCCTGCGCTTCCTCGGCACCATGGACTGGCAGGAGTTCGTTGAAACCATGAGTGTGGTCGAACAGGTGCTGCGGCAGGACCCGTCCGGCACCTACGGCGACATGGACTTCTCCACGCGCGACCAGTACCGCCATTGCGTCGAGCGCATGGCGCGCTACTCGCCGGCGTCCGAGGAGGAGGTGGCGCAGCAGGCGCTCGAGCTGGCGCGCGCCCGCGCCGGCGACCACGATCCGCGCCTGCACCATATCGGCTATTACCTGGTGGGCGAGGGCGCCTTGCTGCTGGAGCGCCAGGTCGGCGTGCGCCTGCCGCCCCTGCGTTCGCTGAAGCGCACCTTGCGCGCGTCGCCGCTGCTGTCCTACCTGGGCGCGATCGGCGCGCTGTCGGTGATCGCCACCGCGCTGATGCTGGAACGCGCCTGGCGCGACGGCGTGCCGCCCGGCGCGCTGCTGGTGCTGGGCGTGCTGGGGCTGATGGGCAGCAGCCAGCTGGCGCTGGCCCTGGTGAACTGGGCCGCCACCCTGTTTGTTGAACCGCGCCCCCTGCCGCGCCTGGACTTCCGCCACGGTGTGCCGTCCGATGCGCGCGCCATGGTGGTGGTGCCGACCCTGTTGTTCAGCCGCGAAAACGTTGACGAGCTGTGCGAGCAGCTGGAAGTGCGTTACCTGGCCAACCGCGACCCCAACCTGCGCTTTTGCCTGCTGACCGACTTCGCCGACGCGCAGGAGGAAACCCTGCCGACCGACGCCGCGCTGACCGAGCGCGCCGCCGCCAATATCGCGCGCCTCAACCTTAAATACACGGAGCCGGACGCGCCGGCGCCGTTCCTGCTGCTGCACCGGCCGCGCCGCTGGAATCCGGCCGAAGGCGCCTGGATGGGCGAGGAGCGCAAGCGCGGCAAGCTGTCCGACCTGAACCGCTTCCTGCGCGGCGGCGCGGCGCATGCCTTCTCGCTGATCGTGGGCGACGTCGACGACCTGGCGTCGTTCAAATACGTGATCACCCTCGACAGCGACACCCAGCTGCCGCGCGACGCGGCGCGCCAGTTCGTCGCCACCATGCGCCACCCGCTCAACCTGCCGCGCATCGACCAGCGCCTGCGGCGCGTGGTGGCCGGCTACGGCATTCTGCAGCCGCGCGTGGCGGTCAGCCTGCCCAGCCGCGACGCTTCGCGCTATGAGCGCCTGTGCGGCGGCGAGCCGGGCATCGACCCGTATACCCGCACCGTCAGCGACGTCTACCAGGACGTGTTTGCCGAAGGCTCCTTCGTCGGCAAGGGCATTTACGATATCGACGTGTTCGAGCAGGTGCTGGGCGAACGCCTGCCCGACAACCGCATCCTCAGCCACGACCTGCTGGAAGGCTGCTACCTGCGCGCCGGCCTGCTGAGCGATGCGCAGCTGTACGAACATTATCCGGCGCGCTACCGCGACGATGTGAGCCGGCGCCAGCGCTGGATCCGCGGCGACTGGCAATTGCTGCCCTGGCTGCTGCGCAAGGTGCCGCTGCGCGGCGGGCGGCGCGAAGCCAACCCGCTGTCGGCCCTGTCGCGCTGGAAGCTGTTCGACAACCTGCGCCGCAGCCTGGTGGCGCCGGTGCTGACCTTGTCGCTGCTGATGGCTTTTGCCAGCCTGCCGCACCCGTGGTTCTGGACCTGCGCGGTGCTGGCCATCATCTTCCTGCCGCCGCTGGCCAGCGCCCTGGTCGACCTGCTGCGCAAGCCGGCCGATACGCTGTGGAGCCAGCACGTGCCGGCTTCGCTCGAGCGCAGCGGCCTGCAGTTCGCGCACGCCTGCCTGACGCTGGTGTTTCTGCCGTATGAAGCCTATGTCAGCCTGGATGCGGTGGTGCGCACCGGCTGGCGCCTGCTGGTGTCGCGCCGCCGCCTGCTGCAATGGCGTGCCTCGGCCCTGTCGCGCGCCGGCACCAGCCTGGCCAGCAACTGGCGCACCATGTGGATCTCGCCGCTGCTGGCGCTGGGCGCCGGCGCCGGGCTGGCCGTGCTGCGCCCGCGCGCCTTCGAGGCGGCGCTGCTGTTCCTGGTGGCGTGGGGCGCGGCGCCGCTGGTCGCATGGTGGATCAGCCTGCCCATCGCGCGCCTGCAGAAGGCGCTGGACGAGGAGCAGCACCTGTTCCTGCACAAGCTGGCGCGCAAGACCTGGCTCTGGTTCGAGACCTTCGTCGGGCCGGAGGACAACTGGCTACCGCCGGACAATATGCAGGAGCACCCGAGCCAGGTGGTGGCGCACCGCACCTCGCCCACCAATATGGGCATGGCGCTGCTGGCCAACCTGACCGCGTTCGACTTCGGCTACCTGACGGCGAGCCAGCTGGCGGCGCGCACCGCCAGCACGCTGGACAGCATGGCGCAGCTCGAGCGCCACCAGGGCCACTTCTACAACTGGTACGACACCCAGTCCATGAAGCCGCTGCACCCGGTCTACATTTCCACGGTCGACAGCGGCAACCTGGCCGGCCACCTGCTGACCCTGCAGGCCGGCCTGGTGGCGGTGGGCGAGCTGCCGATCGTGCATCCGCAGCTGGCGCAAGGCCTGGCCACCACCTGCGCCCTGGTGCGCGAGGCGGCGGCGACGGCGGGCGGGGTGCCGGTGGAAGCGCTGGCCGCGCTGGAGGCGGCCATCGCCGCGCCGGCGCCGCTGCTGCCGGCCAGCCTGCGCCAGCAGCGCGCCTGGCTGCTGCGTGCCTGCGAGGGCTGCGAACAGTTCCTGCGCCAGGCCGCCGCGCCGCTCGACCCGCAACTGGCAGCGTGGGCGGCGGCGCTGCACGGCCAATGCCGCGCCGCGCTCGACGAGCTGGACGAGCTGGCGCCGTGGATCACGGCGGCGCAGGAGGCGCAGTACGATTCCGCGCTGGACCGCGTGCCGACCCTGCGCGAGCTGGCCGGCTGGCCGCTGCCCGGCGCCGCGCAGAGCGACCTGGCGCCGGACGAGCGCGAACGCCAGCAGCAGGTGGCGGCGCTGGTGGAGCAGGGCGCGGCACGCGCGCGCGAACGGCTCGACATGCTGAACCGCCTGTCGCACCAGGCCAACCAGTTCGCCCAGGTCGAATACGGCTTCCTGTACAACCCCACCACCAAGCTGCTGGCCATCGGCTACAACCTGAGCGAGCGGCGGCTGGACGCCAGCTGCTACGACCTGCTCGCCTCCGAAGTGCGGCTGGCCAGCTATGTCGCCATCGCCCAGGGCCAGCTGCCGCAGGAGCACTGGTTCGCCATGGGGCGCCAGCTGTGCATCGTGCACGGCCAGCCGGTGCTGCTGTCGTGGAGCGGCTCCATGTTCGAGTACCTGATGCCGCTGCTGGTGATGCCGACCTATCCCGACACCCTGCTGGACCAGACCTACCGCTCGGTGGTGGCGGCGCAGATGGAGTACGCCAAACAGCGCAACGTGCCATGGGGGATTTCCGAGTCGGGCTACAACACCACCGACGCCGCGCTGAACTACCAGTACCGCGCCTTCGGCGTGCCGGGCATCGGCCTCAAGCGCGGCCTGGCGGAGGACCTGGTGATCGCGCCCTATGCCACCATGCTGGGCCTGATGGTCGACGCCGACGCGTCGTGCCAGAACCTGCAGAAGATGGCCGGCATGGGCTTCATGGGCCGCTACGGCTTCTACGAGGCGATCGACTACACGGCGGCGCGCCTGCCGCGCGGCCAGCAGTACGCCATCGTCAAATCCTTCATGGTGCACCACCAGGGCATGGGCCTGCTGGCCCTGAGCTATGTGCTGAACGACCGGCCGATGCAGCGCCGCTTCGAAGCGGACCCGCTGCTGCAATCGACCCTGCTGGTGCTGCAGGAGCGCAGCCCGCGCATCGGCGCCTTCCACTCGGCCAGCGCGGAGCAGGCTTCGGTGCGCAGCGCCGTGCCGGAGCAGGCGGCGCCGATGCGCATCCTGCACCAGCATACGCCGCCGGTGCCGGAGACGCAGCTGCTGTCCAATGGCCGCTACCACGTGATGGTGAGCAGCGCCGGCGGCAGCTACAGCCGCTGGAACAATCTGGCGGTGACGCGCTGGCGCGAAGACAGCACGCGCGACAACTGGGGCCAGTTCTGCTACGTGCAGGACGTGGAGGATGGCGCCTTCTGGTCCACCACCTACCAGCCCACCCTGGCCGAGCCGCAGCGGCTGGAAGTGATCTTCTCCGAAGGCCGCGCCGAATTCCGCCGCAGCGACCGCGAGATCGAGCTGTACACCGAAATGGTGGTGTCGCCGGAGGACGATATCGAAATGCGCCGCACGCGCATCAGCAACCATTCCGAGCGGCGCCGCATCATCGAGATCACCAGCTTCGCCGAAGTGGTGATGGCACCGGCGCCGGCCGATGCCGCGCACCCGGCCTTCAGCAAGCTGTTCGTGCAGACCGAGGTGGTGCCCGACGAAAGCGCCATCCTGTGCACGCGCCGCCCGCGCGGCAAAGGCGAGCAGACGCCCTACCTGCTGCATGTGATGACGGTGCACGACGCCCAGGTGCAGCAAGTGTCGTACGAGACCGACCGCGCGCGCTTCATCGGGCGCGGCAACACGGCGCAGTGCCCGCTGGCGCTGCAGGAGCCGGGGCCGCTGTCCGGCAGCCAGGGCTCGGTGCTCGACCCGGTGGTGGCGATCCGCTACCGCATTGCGCTGGAGCCGGGCCAGGTCTCGATCATCGACGTCGCGACCGGCATGACCGACACGCGCGAAGCGGCGCAGTACCTGATCGACAAGTACCAGGACCGCCACATGGCCGACCGCGTGTTCGAGCTGGCCTGGACCCACAGCCAGGTGGTGCTGCGCCAGCTCAACGCCAGCGAGGCGGAGGCGCAGCTGTACGCGCGCCTGGCCAACCACGTGATCTACCCCAACGCGGCGCTGCGCGCCGAACCGGGCATCCTGGCGCGCAACCAGCGCGGCCAGTCCGGCCTGTGGGCCTACGCCATTTCCGGCGACCTGCCGATCGTGCTGCTGGAAATCCGCGACGCCGCCAATATCGAGCTGGCGCGCCAGCTGGTGCAGGCGCACGCCTACTGGCGCCTGAAAGGGCTGGTGGTGGACCTGGTGATCTGGTACGAGGACCGCTCCGGCTACCGCCAGGCGCTGCACGACCAGATCATGGGCCTGATCGCCTCCGGCCTGGATGCGCAGGCGATCGACCGCCCGGGCGGCATCTTCGTGCGCCCGACCGAGGGCATCGCCCCGGAAGACCGGGTGCTGCTGCAGACCGTGGCGCGCGCCGTGCTGAGCGACGAACGCGGCACCCTGGCCGAGCAGCTCAAGCGCGGCGTGGCGCCGACCCTGCGCATGCCGCCGCTGCTGGCCGAACCGCGCGCGGAAACGGCCGGCCGCGAGCGCGACGCCGCTGCCGGCGTGGCGCTGCCGCCGGACCTGCTGCTGGCCAATGGCCTGGGCGGCTTCACGCCGGACGGCAAGGAATACGTGATCGCCAGCGGCGCCGGGCAGCGCACCCCGCTGCCCTGGTCGAATGTGCTGGCCAACCCGCAGTTCGGCAGCGTGGTGTCGGAAAGCGGGCAGGCCTACACCTGGCAGGAAAACGCGCACGAATTCCGCCTGACGCCGTGGCATAACGACCCGGTGTCCGACCTGAGCGGCGAAGCTTTCTACCTGCGCGACGAAAGCACCGGCCGCTTCTGGTCGCCCAGCGCCTTGCCCGCGCCCGGCGCCGGCAGCTACCTGACGCGCCACGGCTTCGGCTACAGCACTTTCGAGTACGCCGAAGCTGGCATCGCCAGCAGCATGACCACGTTCGTGGCGCTCGATGCGCCGGTGCGCTACACCGTGATCCGCGTGCGCAACCAGTCCGATACGGCGCGCAAGCTGTCCGTCACCGGCTATGTGGAATGGGTGCTGGGCGATATGCGCGCCAAGTTCGGCATGCATATCGTGACCGAGATCGACCCGGTCAGCGGCGCGCTGTTCGCGCGCAACGCCTACAACACCGAATTCTCCGGCCGCGTGGCCTTCTTCAACGCCGACGCCTCGGTGCGCACGGTAACCTGCGACCGCGCCGAATTCATCGGCCGCAACGGCAGCCTGGCGCGCCCGGCCGCGCTGCGCCGCGTGCGCCTGTCCGGCAAGGCCGGCGCCGGGCTCGATGCCTGCGCCGCGATCCAGGCCCCGTTCGAACTGCAGCCGGGGCAGGAGCGCGAGATCGTGTTCGTGCTGGGCATGGGCGGCCGGCGCAACGCCGACGCCACCAACCTGGTGCAGCGCCACGGCGGACGCGGCGCCGCCCTGCAAGCCCTGTCCGACGTGCACGCGCACTGGGAGCGGGTGCTGGGCGCGGTGCAGGTGCAAACCCCGGAGCCCGAGCTGGACGTGCTGGTGAACGGCTGGCTGATGTACCAGACGATCGCCTGCCGCATGTGGGCGCGCAGCGGCTACTACCAGAGCGGCGGCGCGTTCGGCTTCCGCGACCAGCTGCAGGACGCCATGGCCATGGTGCACACCCGGCCCGACATCCTGCGCGAGCACCTCGTGCTGTGCGCCGCGCACCAGTTCGTGGAAGGCGACGTGCAGCACTGGTGGCACCCGCCGTCCGACCGCGGCGTGCGCACGCACTGCTCGGACGACTACCTGTGGCTGCCGCTGGCCGCCTGGCGCTACGTCTCCGCCACCGGCGACCTGACGGTGCTGGACGAAAAAGCGCCCTACCTGGAAGGCCGCCCGGTGGCGCCGGAGGAGGACTCCTACTACGACATGCCGGGCCGCTCGGCGCACACGGGCGACCTGTACGAACACTGCGTGCGCGCCATCCGCAACGGCCTGCGCTTCGGCGCGCACGGCCTGCCGCTGATCGGCTCCTGCGACTGGAACGACGGCATGGACAAGGTCGGCGAGCATGGCAAAGGCGAAAGCGTGTGGCTGGCCTGGTTCCTGATCGAAGTGCTGCAGCGCTTCGCCGAAGTAGCCGAACGGCGCGACGACGCCGCCTTCGCCGCCGAATGCCGCGACGAAGCGCGCAAGCTGGCCGCCAACATCGAAGCCAACGCCTGGGACGGCGAATGGTACCGGCGCGCCTACTTCGACGACGGCACGCCGCTTGGCTCGGCGCAGAACGAGGAATGCCAGATCGACTCGATCTCGCAAAGCTGGGGCGTGCTGACCGGCGCCGCCGACAAGGCACGGGTGGAAGGCGCGATGCGGCAGGTGGAAGCCCGCCTGGTGCGGCGCGACTTCGGCCTGATCCAGCTGCTCGACCCGCCGTTCGACAAGGCCGACCTCAACCCCGGCTACATCCGCGGCTATGTGCCGGGCGTACGCGAAAACGGCGGCCAGTACACGCACGCCGCCATCTGGACCGTGATGGCCTTCGCCCGCATGGGCGACGTGGAGCGCGCCTGGGAGCTGATGCGCATGATCAACCCCGTGCGCCACGGCGCCGACGCCGACAGCGTGGCGCGCTACAAGGTCGAACCGTACGTGGTGACGGCCGACGTCTACGCCGTCGAACCGCACGTCGGCCGCGGCGGCTGGAGCTGGTACACCGGCTCCTCCGGCTGGATGTACCGCCTGCTGCTCGAGTCACTGCTGGGCGTGACGAAGGAAGGCGACAAGCTGCTGCTGTCCCCGCGCCTGCCCGCCGCCTGGCCCGGCTACACGCTGCGCTACCGCCACGGCAGCAGCAGCTACACCCTGCGCATCACCCGCAGCGGCGCGGCCCCGGCCACGCCGACCGAAATCCCCCTGCGCGACGACGGCGCCACCTACGAGCTCGACATCAACGCTTAAATTCGGGGTCAGGTGGTGGAAAAAGGGCACAGTTGGGCCAGGGGGCCCAGTTTTCGGGTTTTGTACCCGAGCCCCCAAACGGGGGTGGGAACCAGGCGGGCGGGTTTAAA
>NZ_JAYSCO010000034.1:11302-60505 GCF_041914865.1 Pseudoduganella sp.
CAACCGCACAATGGGGCCCCTTGGGCACCATTTGTCCGATTGTCAGACCTGACCCCGAATCTGGTGTGCTATCCTCTGCGCGCTTGTAACAACAGAGAGATGCCATGTTCCGACTGTCTTTGCCTGCGGCAGCGCTGGCTGCAGCGTTCGCGCTGCCCGCCTGGGCCCAGGATCCACTGAGTTATGCCCGTTACGACCAGGTGCGCACCACTGACCTGCACCTGGACCTGAAAGCCGACTTCGCGCGCAAGACGCTGGCCGGTTTCGCCGAGCTGTCCCTGAACTGGATCGACAAGTCGGCGCGCACCCTGGTGCTCGATACGCGCGACCTGAAGATCGCGCGGGTGCAGGTGCAGCGCGCCGATGGCAGCTGGGCGCCGGCCTCCTTCATGCTGGACAAGACGGATGCGAAGAAGGGCCGCGCGCTGCGCATTGCGCTGCAGGAGCAGCCGGGCAAAGTGCGCATCCATTACCGCACCGCCCCCACCGCCAGCGCGCTGCAGTGGATGAGCCCTGCGCAAACGCTGTCGGGCAAGCGTCCCTTCATGTTCAGCCAGTCGCAGGCGATCGAGGCGCGCTCCTGGGCGCCGGTGCAGGATACGCCAGCCGTGCGCTTCACCTACAGCGCGCGCGTCGATGCGCCGGCCGGCCTGCGCGTGGTGATGAGCGCGGAAGGCGACCAGCACGCGACCGGCAAGGGCGGCTGGAAGTTCAGGATGCCGCAGCCGATCCCGGCCTACCTGCTGGCCATCGCCATCGGCGAGATCGAACTGCGCAACCTGGGTCCGCGCACCGCCGTGTACGCGGAGCCGGGCCGCATCGACGCCGCGGCCTGGGAACTGGCCGATACCGAGAAGATGGTGAACGCGGCGGAGGCGCTGTACGGTCCCTACCGCTGGGGGCGTTATGACATGCTGGTGCTGCCGCCATCGTTCCCGATCGGCGGCATGGAAAACCCGCGCATGACCTTCCTGACCCCGACCATGATCGCTGGCGACCGCAGCCTGAACGACCTGATCGCGCACGAGCTGGCGCACAGCTGGTCCGGCAACCTGGTCACCAACGCGTCGTGGAAGCACTGGTGGCTGAACGAGGGCTTCACCACCTACGTCACCACGCGCATCGTCGAGAGCTTGTACGGCAAGGAAGTGGCGGAGCTGAACCTGCAGGTGGAGCAGGCCGAGGCCATCGCGTCGCTGAAGGATATCCCGGTCGCCAAGCAAGCCTTGCTGACCAAGGATGCCGACACCAACCCGGACACCTATACCGACGAGGGCCTGGCTTACCCGAAAGGGGCCTGGCTGCTGCACACGCTGGAGCAGCGCGCCGGGCGCGAGGTCTTTGACCCGTTCCTGCGCGGCTGGTTCGACCAGCACGCCTTCAAGTCGGCGACGACGGAGGAATTCGTCGATTACCTGCGCAAGAACCTGCTGGCCAGGAACCCGGCCATCATGGGCGACGCCGAGCTGGATGAGTGGCTGCACGGCAGCGGCATCCCGGCCAGCGCGCAGCGCGTCAATTCGCCACGCCTGGCGGCGCTCGATGCCAAGCGCGAAGCCTGGCTGAAGGGCGAGCTGGCCACCAGCGCGCTGGAGCCGCAGGGCTGGATCGCGCTGGAATGGATGCACTTCCTGAACGGAATCGATGGCAAGGCCAGCGCGGCGCAGATGAAGGAGCTGGACGAAGCCTTCAAGCTGCGCGATACCAGGAACAATGAAATCGGCTTCCGCTTCTACCTGGCCTCGGTGCATGCCGGCTACGGCGTGCGCGAGCCGCTGAACGCCTTCCTGCTGAGCGTGGGCCGCCAGAAGTTCGTGGTGCCGCTGTACAAGGCGCTGCTGGCCAACCCGAACGAGGCGGCATGGGCCAAAGCGGTCTTCGCCAAAGCCCGCCCGCGCTACCATCCTGAGACCCAGGGTTCCGTCGACAAACTGATGAAGAAATGAACATGCTGAAGAAACCTCTCGCCGCTGTGCTGTTGCTGGCCTTCGCCGCCGGCGCCGCCGTCAATGCTCCCGCTCTCGCCGCGCCGGAAGGCACGGTGGCCGCCAGCGCGGCCAGCGCGCCCGCCTTCGACCTGGCGCGCGACGTCAACCTGGCGCTGAAGACCTTTGACGTGCCGGGCATGGCCATTGCCATCGTCAAGGACGGCAAGGTGGTGGCAACGCAGGGCTTCGGCGTGCGCAAGCTGGGCGACCCGGCGCCGGTTACCGCCAAGACCCTGTTTGAGATCGCCTCCAACTCCAAGGCCTTCACCGCCGCCGCGCTGGCGCAGCTGGTGGACGAGGGCAAGCTGGCCTGGGATGATCCGGTCACCAAGCACCTGCCCAGCTTCCAGATGGCCGATCCGTACGTGACCCATTCGATGACCGTGCGCGACCTGCTGGTGCACCGCAGCGGCCTGGGACTGGGCGCCGGCGACCTGCTGTGGTGGCCGACCACCACCTTCAGCACCGATGAGATCATCGAGCGCCTGCGCCATGTGAAGCTGGCCACCAGCTTCCGCAACAACTACGCGTACGACAACCTGCTCTACATCGTGGCGGGCAAGATCATCGCGCAGAAGTCCGGCAAGAGCTGGGAGGAGGCGACCCGCGAGCGCCTGCTGGCGCCCCTGGGCATGAACGGCTCCACCACCGACGTGGCGGATATGCTGAAGACTGCCGACTACTCGGCGCCGCACAGCAAGATCAATGGCAAGGCCGCCGTGGTGAAGCCGATGCCGGTGCAGAACGCAGTGGGCGCGGTCGGCATCCAGACCAATGCCGAGGATGTGGCGAAGTGGATGCAGGTGCTGCTCAACGAGGGCAAGCTGGAAAACGGCAAGCAGCTGTTCAGTGTGAAGCAGGCGCGCGAGATGTGGGCGCAGCAGACGCCGATGAAGATCAGCGAGCCGAAGCCGCCGCTGGCGGCCACCAAGCCGAATTTCGCGGCCTACGGCCTGGGCTTCCAGCTGCGCGACTACCGCGGCCGCAAGCTGGCCATGCACGGCGGCGCGCTGCAGGGCTTCTATTCGCGCATCGTGCTGGTGCCGGAGGAGAAGCTGGGCGTGGCCATCTTCACCAATGCCGAAAACGGCCCGTCCATGACGGCGCTGCAGTGGCGCATCCTCGACCATTACATGGGGGTGGCGCCGACCGACTGGATCCAGCGCTACGCCGAGATGGAAGCCGAGATGCACAAGGAGGAAGTGGCGCGCCAGGGCAAGCTGACGGCGGGCCGCGCGGCGGCGTCCAAGCCTTCGCTGCCGCTGGCGTCCTATAACGGCGACTACAACGACGCCTGGTATGGCACGGTGAACATCAAGCAGGAAGGCGGCAAGCAGGTGATGACCTTCACCCGTACGCCGGACCTGACCGGTACGCTGGAACACTTCCAGCACGATACCTTCATCGTGCGCTGGAAGGAGCGCAACTTCAACGCCGATGCTTACGTGACCTTCTCGCTGAACCCGGACGGCAGCATCGACAGCATGAAGATGGCGCCGGTTTCAACCGAGACCGATTTCAGTTACGACTTTGCGGATTTGTCGTTCAAGCCTGCGAAAAAATGACAAATTTCCGACAATATTGAAACCAAACGTGAGGATCTCCCATGTGCGCGTGCAGCATAATGACGGCAGTGCTGTGTACATGGGAGTTTGAATGACTAGCCTGATTCTATCGATTGCCGCCGTGTGCGGCGGTTTATCCGTAGCGGTGTATGGCTTCGTTACCTTGATGAGCCACCTGCAGTCCCGCTAGGAAGTTCCAGTTCGAATACCTTGCGCTTGCGCGCCGCGATTTCAGTCAGGGCGCGCCGGAATGCCGGGTAGCCGTTTAAAAGCTTGTCGTAGCTGCCGTCCGCCATCGCAAGCTTCAATCCCTTCTCCACCCGATCCGCCATTGCGCGGTTTTCGCGGCTCACAAAGAAATAGAACGGCACTTTGTAGTGCAGGAAAATGGTCGGCTCGACCATCAAGCCTTCCTTGCCGTGCTGCTGCTCCTCCGCCCACGCCTCATGCACGCCGCGCGGCATATAGTCGAAGCGCTTCGCCTTCAGCATGGGGAAGAGCGAGTTGTAGTTGACGGCCGTTTCCACCTTCAGCCCATTGTGGCGCAGAACGTCCACCGAAGGCCAGTTGACGCCGGCGCCCGCGCTCAGCTGGCGCAGGTCGTCCAGGGTGCGCACGGCGCGGAAACGGGCCGCGTCCTCCTTGCGGATCAGGAACACGCGGTAGTCGTTCAGGTCGCGTACCAGCGAAATGCGGATCGGCAGCAGCTCGCGCTCGCGCTGCGCATCGGTGCCGTCCCACATGATGTTGATGACGCCGTTGCGCCTGATTTCCAGCGCGCGCCGCGGCGTGGTCAGCTCGTGCGGATAGAACTCGATGCTGAACGGGCCTGCGGTCTTTTCCAGCGCAAGGCGCAGCAGCTGCGGGAAATAGTTGGCCTGCGCCTCGGCGCCCGGCGCGACGGAAGGCAGGATGAAGCGCATGGGTGGCGCGGCTTGCGGCGTCGCAGCAGCGGCCAGGGAGGTTGCTGCCGCCAGCAGCAGGCCGGCGGCAGCGCGTTGCAGCATTTTCAGCACTTACTGCGGCTTGACGAACTTCAGGGTCATGCGGTCGCTCTCGCCGATGGCGGCGTATTTGGCGCGGTCCTTGTCCTTGTTGGTGAAGGTTGGCGGCAGCGCCCACACGCCGTTTTCATGGTTGGCGGTGTCTTTCGGGTTGGCGTTGACTTCCGACTTGGCCACCAGCTTGAAGCCGGCCTGCTCGGCCATCTTGATCACATAGGCTTCGTGCATGTAGCCGCTGCTGGCTTTGGCGTCCTGCGTCATGGCGGCCGGCAGGCGGTGCTCTTCCACGCCGAAGATGCCGCCCGGCTTCAGGCTGTCATAGATGCTGGCCATCAGCTTCTTCATGTTCTCGTCGCCGGTGCCGATCCAGTTATGGATATTGCGGAAAGTGACCACCATGTCCGCGCTGCCTTTCGGCGCGAAGTTGTACACGCCGTTGCCCGGCTCAAAGGCACCCAGCACCACCTTGTCGCGGCCCGGCTGCTTGGCCAGGAATTCCTGGAAGCGGGCGGCGCCCTTGCGCACGTTTTCGCTGGCCGAATCCGGGGTGGCGCCGGCGGTGATCAGCTTGCCCTGGTCGCGCAGGTAGGGGGCCAGGATCTCGGTGTACCAGCCGCCGCCCGGCGACAGCTCGACCACGGTCATGTTCGGCTTGATGCCGAAGAAGGTCAGCGTTTCATAAGGGTGGCGGTACTGGTCGCGCTTGACGTTGTCCGCATTGCGGGTCGGGCTGGCGATGGCCGCTTTCAGGGCCGGGTCGGCCAGGGCAGCGCCGGAAAAACTGGTGAAGCCAACGGCCAGCAAGCCGGCCAGGACGTACTGTTTCATGCAGGAGTCTCCTTTTTCGTTGGACGGGCGACGCGGCAAGTCCGGTCGCCCGGGGACTTGATGATCGGGCAAGCTGGCCGCCCGGTCAAGTGTCCGCGCGGACGGTGAGCGGACACTAGGCGGACAGTTGCCGGAAAAAAATGGGGGCGGAAAAAATGGGGATGAAAAATGGGGACGTACCCCATTTAAAGATGAATCTCCTTTAAATGGGGTACGTCCCCATTTTTCATCCCCATTTTTTTGCAATTGTTTCTGCTTTGTACAAGCTTTACACAATGGCATAAAAATTGCGTACGATTGGACTCCTGCAAGCTGTCTTAGGTAAAAACGATAACCCTGGAGAGACTATGGAACGACGTGCATTCCTCAATCTGAGCGGCGGGGCAATGGCCGCCATGATGATGCCTTTTGGCCGCGCCATCGCGGCCGACGAGCTGATCAAGCCCGTGGAAGTGAAGTTCAAGAAGATGCTGGCGGATACCGCGCTGACCGCGGCCACCCAGGCCGGCGCCAGCTACTGCGACGTGCGCATCGGGCGCTACCTGAACCAGTTCATCACGACCCGTGACCTGAACATCGAAAACGTCACCAATACCGAGTCCGCAGGCGTGGGCGTGCGCGTGATCGCGAACGGCGCCTACGGCTTTGCCGCAACCAGCGATATGTCGCCGGATGGCGTGGCCGGCGCGGCGCGCCAGGCGGTCGCCATCGCCAAGGCCAATGCCAAGCTGCAGGCGGCCGGCGTGCAGCTGGCGCCTACCCCGGGCGTGGGCGAGGTGTCCTGGGCCACCCCGATCAAGAAGGATTGGCGCACCGTGCCGATCAAGGAGAAGGCGGACCTGCTGATCACCGCCAACAAGGGCGCGCTGGAATCGGGCGCTTCCTTCATCCAGTCCTTGCTGTTCCAGGTGAACCAGCAGAAGTATTTCGCTTCCACCGACGGTTCCTATATCGACCAGGACCTGCACCGCCTGTGGGTGCCGTTCTTCGCGACCGCCGTCGACAAGTCGACCGGCAAGTTCCGCGCGCGCTCGGACCTGGGCACCCCGGTCGGCATGGGCTATGAATACCTGGACGGCCGCAAGGAAGACAAAGTCAAGGCGGCGGGCGGCGTGGCCACCCTGTATAACCGTTCGTATGACCTGATCGAGGACGCCAAGGCGGCCGGCCGCCAGGCCAAGGAAAAGCTGTCCGCCAAGTCGGTGGAGCCGGGCAAGTACGACCTGGTGCTGTCGCCGGAGCATATGTGGCTGACCATCCACGAATCGGTGGGCCACCCGACCGAACTGGATCGCGTGCTGGGCTACGAGGCCAATTTCGCCGGCACTTCCTTCGCCACCCTGGACAAGCAGCAGTCGAAGAAATTCAAATACGGCTCCGACCTGGTCAACATCGAGGCGGACAAGGTGATCCCGGGCTCGCTGGGCGCGGTCGGCTACGACGACGAAGGCGTCAAGTGCAAGAAGTGGGACATCATCAAGGACGGCATCCTGGTCAACTACCAGGCCACGCGCGACCAGGCGGCAGTCATCGGCGAGAAAGAGTCGCACGGCTGCTCCTACGCCGATTCCTGGAGCAATGTGCAGTTCCAGCGCATGCCGAACGTGTCCCTGAAAGCGGGCAAGAAGAAGCTGACACCGGACGAGCTGGTGAAGGACGTGAAGAAGGGCATCTACATCGTGGGCGCCGGTTCCTTCTCGATCGACCAGCAGCGCTACAACTTCCAGTTCGGCGGCCAGCTGTTCTACGAGATCAAGGACGGCAAGATCGGCCAGATGCTGGAAGATGTGGCCTACCAGTCCAACACCCAGGAGTTCTGGAACGCCTGCCATTCCATGTGCGACGAGCGCGATTGGCGCATGGGCGGTTCCTTCTTCGACGGCAAAGGCCAGCCGATGCAGGTGAGCGCGGTGTCGCACGGGTCCTCGACCACCCGTTTCAACGGCATCAACGTGATCAACACCGCCCGCAAAATCGGCTGATCCTGGAGGATAGACTATGAAAATCCTGAACCAGGAAGAGACCAAGCGCATCACCGACAAGGTCATGTCGCTGAGCAAAGCCGACGAATGCATCGTCACCATCAACGGCGCCCGCACCGGCAACATCCGCTATGCGCGCAATGCGGTATCGACGGCCGGGCTGGTGGAAAACACCCAGCTCACGGTGTCGGTCGCTTTCGGCAAGAAGCAGGGCACGTCGGTCATCAACGAGTTCGACGACAAGTCGCTGGCCAAGGCTGTGCAGCGCGCGGAGGAACTGGCCAAGCTGGCGCCGGAGAATCCGGAGTTCATGCCGACGCCGGACAAGCAGGCGTTCAAGGCTTCCAGCACCTTCAGCAAATCGACCGACGCCATCGACCCGGATTACCGGGCGCAGGTGGCCGCCTACAGCATCGAGGCGTGCAAGAAGAAGGGCCTGGTGGCTGCCGGCTTCTTCACCGACCAGTCTTCGTTCGAGACCGTGGCCAACTCGCGCGGCGTGTTCGGCCACCAGGCGCAGACCGGCATCGACTTCACCTGCACCGTGCGCACCGAGGACGGGCGCGGTTCGGGCTGGGTGCGGCGCGATGCAAACGACGTGAACCGCTTCGATCCGCGCGCGGCGGCGGAAGTGGCGATGGAAAAAGCCATCCGCTCGGCGGAGGCGAAGGCGCTGGAGCCGGGCCGCTACACCGTGATCCTGGAGCCGGCGGCGACTTCCGACCTGTTGGCGTATATGTTCAACAGCTTCGACGCGCGTTCGGCCGATGAGGGCCGCAGCTTCCTGGCCAAGAAGGGCGGCGGCAACCGCATGGGCGAGAAGCTGTTCGACGAGCAGGTGAACGTGTGGGCCGACCCGTGGGACAAGGATATCCCGGTACTGCCTTGGGATAACCAGACCTTGCTGGCGCGCGAGCGCATGGACATCATTAAGAACGGCAAGATCGCATCCCTCGGCTATTCGCCGTTCTGGGGCAAGAAGCAGGGCCAGCGCGCGGTCGGCACGCCGGGCAATATCATCATGGCGGGCGGCTCCAAGTCGACCGAGGAGCTGATTGCTTCGACCAAGAAGGGCATCCTGGTGACGCGCACCTGGTATATCCGCATGGTCGATCCGCAGACCGTGCTGCTGACCGGGCTGACGCGCGATGGCACGTTCTATATCGAGAACGGCAAGATCAAGCATCCGGTCAAGAACTTCCGCTTCAACGAGTCGCCGGTGACGATGCTGAACAACATCGAGGAGCTGGGCCGGCCGGAAGTGCTGGCGGGCGACGAGTCGCAGTTCCAGCTGTTGATTCCGGCGATGAAGGTGAGGGACTTTAACTTTACCTCGTTGTCGGACGCTGTTTAAACCCGGTAAACCAGGGTCAGACCCAAGGGTCTGACCCCGGCCCGCGACCGCCGTGTAGTCAGGGTCGGACCCTTGGGTCCGACCCTGGTTTGCCGGGGTAAGTATTTTGGAGTAATTGTGGAACGCAGATCCTTCCTGAAAGTCGCCGCCGCAGCTGGCGGCACCATGCTGGTCCCCGTCTTCGGCAACGCCATCGCCGCCGAAGACCTGATGAACCCGATGGCGCGCAAGTTCAAAAAAGAACTCGCCGACGCCGCGCTGAACGCCGCCACCAAGGCCGGCGCCAGCTACTGCGACGTGCGCATCGGCCGCTACCTGAACCAGTTCGTCACCACCCGCGACACGCGCGTGGAAAACATCGTCAACACCGAATCGACCGGCGTCGGTGTGCGCGTGATCGCCAACGGCGCCTATGGCTTCGCCGCCACCAATGCCCTGACCGTGGACGCCGTGGCCGATGCCGCGCGCCAGGCGGTCGCCATTGCGCGCGCCAACGCCCGCCTGCAGACCGCGCCGGTGCAACTGGCCCCGGTCAAGGGCGTGGGCGAAGTCGCGTGGCAGACGCCTTTCAAGAAGGATTGGCGCAGCGTGCCGGTCAAGGAGAAAGCCGACATGCTGCTGGCCGCGAACAAGGCCGGCTTGGATGCCGGCGCCTCCTTCATGACCTCCAGCCTGTTCCAGGTCAACCAGCAGAAGTACTTCGCGTCCACCGACGGTTCGTACATCGACCAGGACGTGCACCGCCTGTGGTCCCCGTTCACCGCCACCGCAGTGGACAAGGCGACCGGCAAGTTCCGCACCCGTGATGGCCTGTCCTCGCCGGCCGGCATGGGCTTTGAATTCTTCGACGCCAAGCCGGAGCACAAGGTGCGCGCGGCGGGCGGCGTGACGCAGCTCTATAACGGCGGCTACGACATCATCGAAGACGCCAGGGCAGCCGGCAAGCAGGCGCGCGAGAAGCTGTCGGCCAAGTCGGTCGAGCCGGGCAAGTACGACCTGGTGCTGTCGCCGGAACACCTGTTCCTGACCATCCACGAAAACGTCGGCCATGCCACGGAGCTGGACCGCGTGCTGGGCTATGAAGCCAACTACGCCGGCACCTCCTTCGCCACGCTGGACAAGTGGAAGGGCAAGAACTTCAAGTACGGCGCCGATATCGTCAATTTCTTCGCCGACAAGACCACCCCGGGTTCGCTCGGCAACGTGGGCTACGACGACGAAGGCGTGGCGTCCAAGAAGTGGGACATCATCCGCAACGGCATCCTGGTCAACTACCAGGCCACACGCGACCAGGCCCACATCATCGGCGAGAAGGAATCGCACGGCTGCTCCTACGCCGACTCCTGGAGCAGCGTGCAGTTCCAGCGCATGCCGAACATCTCGCTGGAGGCGGGCAAGAAAGCCCTGTCGCCGGACGATATGGTGAAGGACGTGAAGAAGGGCATCTACATCCTGGGCCGCGGCTCCTACTCGATCGACCAGCAGCGCTACAACTTCCAGTTCGGCGGACAGCTGTTCTACGAAATCAAGGACGGCAAGATCGGCCAGATGCTGAACGACGTGGCCTACCAGTCGAACACCCAGGAATTCTGGAATTCCTGCTCGGCGATCTGCGACCAGAAGGACTGGCGCATGGGCGGCTCCTTCTTCGACGGCAAAGGCCAGCCGAGCCAGGTCAGCGCCGTTTCGCACGGTTCCTCGACCACCCGCTTCAACGCTATCAATGTGATCAACACTGCCCGCAAGATTGACTAAGGACGCGACATGAAACTCTTGAGCAAAGACGAAGCAAAAAGCATCTGCGACAAAGTGATGGCCATGTCCAAGGCCGACGAGTGCCGCATCAACCTGAGCGGCAGCCGCAAGGGCAATGTGCGTTACGCCAACAACAGCGTGTCCACCGCCGGCCAGGTGGAGGACACCACCCTGGTGGTGAGCGTCGCTTTCGGCAAGAAGCAGGGCTCCGCCACCTGCAACCAGTTCGACGCCAAGTCGCTGGAAGCGGCGGTGCGCCGCGCCGAGGAAATCGCGCGCCTGGCGCCGGAGAATCCGGAGTTCATGCCGGCCGTTGGCAAGCAGGACTTCAAGGCGACCAATACCTTCAACCGCAATTCGGACGCCTTCAACCCGGACTACCGCGCCGATGTGGCGTTCGCCAGCATCGAGGCGGCCAAGAAGGCGGGCCTGCAGGCGGCGGGCTTCTTCAACGACAGCGTGGGCTTTGACTGCATCGCCAACTCGAACGGCGTGTTCGGTTTCCAGGAGCTGGCGGGCCTGAACTTCACCGTGACCACCCGTACCAACGACGGCAAGGGTTCGGGCTGGGTCAGCCGCGCCGCCTACGATCCGAAGGCGTTCGACCCGCGCGCCGCTTCCGATATCGCGATCGAGAAGGCGCTGCGTTCGGTGGACGCCAAGGCGCTGGAGCCGGGCCGCTATACCGTGGTGATGGAGCCTGCCGCCACCAACGACCTGCTGAACTTCATGTTCAACGCCTTCGACGCGCGTTCGGCCGACGAGGGCCGCAGCTTCCTGTCCAAGAAGGGCGGCGCCAACCGCCTGGGCGACAAGCTGTTCGACGAGCAGGTGAATGTGTGGACCGATCCGTGGGACCCCAACGCGCCGGTGCTGCCGTGGGACCAGGGCTCGATGCAGGCGCGCGCGCGGCGTGACCTGATCAAGGGCGGCGTGATCACCTCGCTCGATTACAACCGCTTCTGGGCGCAGAAGCAGAACAAGGCGGCTACTCCGCCGGCGGGCAATATCATCATGGCCGGCGGCTCCAGGTCGACCGAGGAGCTGATTGCGTCGACCAAGAAGGGCATCCTGGTGACCCGTACCTGGTATATCCGTATGGTGGACCCGCAGTCGGTGGCGCTGACCGGGCTGACCCGCGATGGTACTTTCTATATCGAGAACGGCAAGATCAAGCACCCGATCAAGAACTTCCGCTTCAACGACAGCCCGGTGTCGATGCTGAACAATATCGATGAACTGGGGCGTCCGGTGCTGATCGGCGATACCGATGCGCGCAAGCTGATGATTCCTGCGATGAAGGTGCGGGACTTTAACTTCACTTCGCTGTCGGATGCGGTTTGAACCCGGAAATGCGGGGTCAGACCCAAGGGTCAGACCCTGTCCGCGCAGCCTGCATTGGCAGGGTCCGACCCTTGGGTCGTACCCTGGTTTTCCGGGGTAAGACATGCCAGCCTACGACTTCTACTTCACCCGCCTGACCTACGAGTCGGGCGACTGGGACGTCGATATACGGATGCCCAGCAACGTGCTCAACTCCCTGGTCGAATACACGACCCTGAAAGTTGACCCGGTAGAGCGCATCGTGGCCCTGTCCGACCCGAAAATGCTCGAAGCCCCGTTCTGCTACCTGGCCGGCCACAAGCTGGTGCAGTTCACCCCTGCGGAGCGGAAGAACTTCGAGCGCTACGTGAAGGGTGGCGGCTTCGTCTTCGTCGACGACTGCAACCACGACATCGACGGCCTGTTCGCCAAATCGTTCGAAGCGGAAGTGGCAAAGATCTTCGGCGCCAAGGCGTTGCGCAAGATCCCCAACAACCATCCGCTGTATTCGGCCTTCTTCAAGTTCGACGGCCCGCCGAATACCTCGATGGAGCTGAACGGCTGGGGCGACGACCTGGTGCACGACTACCTGAAAGCGGTGGAATTCCAGGGCCGCATCAGGCTTTTGTATAGCAACAAGGACTATGGCTGCGAGTGGGACTACGACTTCCGCAACAAGCGCTGGCTGGCAATCGACAACACGCGCTTCGCAGTCAATATCATTCAATACGCGTTGGGAGCATGACCGTGGCTGAAAGCGGCTGGAGCGAGAACGAAATCGGCGTACTGCACGCCAAGGTAAAGGCCTTGAAGGCCAGCATGGGCAAGGTCATCATCGGCCAGGAGCAGGTGATCGACTCGCTGATCATCTGCCTGCTGGGCGGCGGCCATGCGCTGGTGGAGGGCGTGCCGGGCCTGGGCAAGACGCTGCTGGTCAAGTCGCTGGCGCAGGCCACCGACATGGAGTTCCGCCGCGTGCAGTTCACGCCGGACCTGATGCCGTCCGATATCGTCGGCACCGAGATCCTGGAAGAGGACCATGCCACCAAGAAGCGCGAGTTCCGTTTCCAGCAAGGACCGGTGTTCACGCAAGTGCTGCTGGCGGACGAGATCAACCGCGCGCCGCCCAAGACCCAATCGGCGCTGCTGGAAGCGATGCAGGAGCGCTCGGTGACCTTCGCCGGCCAGACCCACAAGCTGCCGCGCCCGTTCTTCGTGCTGGCGACGCAGAACCCGATCGAGCAGGCCGGCACCTACCCGCTGCCGGAGGCGCAGCTGGACCGCTTCCTGCTGCACATCGACGTCGGCTACCCGACCGAGGACGAGGAAATCGCCATGGTCTCGGCCACCACCCACGCCGGGCTGAAAGACGCCGAGCCGGCGATGGACGTGGCGACCCTGCTGCGCCTGCAGGCGCTGGTGCGCGATATCGAAATCGGCGAGCACCTGCTGCGCTACGCCACGCGCCTGGTGCGCGCCACCCGTCCGCGCGAGACCACGGTGGAGGCGGTGAAGAAGCACGTCGGCTGGGGCGCCGGTCCGCGCGCCGGGCAGGCGCTGGTGCTGGCGTCCAAGGCGCGCGCCCTGATGCAGGGCCGCCTGGCGGTAACGCGCGAGGACATCGGCCACATGCTGCTGCCGGTGCTGGCGCACCGCGTGCTGCGCAACTTCGAGGCGGAGGCGGACGGCATCGCCATCGCCGACATCCTGGCCGCGCTGCGCGACGCCATCAAGCCTGAATAAGCCGCGCACCGAGCATGCTGGAAACCCCTGCGCTGCTGGCGCACTCCGCCGACCTTGAGCTGGTGATCCGCCATGTGCTGGCGGGTCTCGGCCATGGCATCCATGCGGGCCGCGAACGCGGCGCCGGCGTCGAATTTTCGGAATACCGTGCCTACGCGCCCGGCGACGAGTGGCGCCGCGTGGACTGGAAGCTGCTGGCGCGCGCCGACCGCTACTACGTGCGCGAGGCGGAGCGCGACAGCCATGTGGCGGCCTGGCTGGTGCTGGATGCCACCGCCTCCATGGCCGAGCCGAGCCGCCGCGTGGATGGCCTGAGCAAGCACTGGTTTGCGCGCACCGCGCTGGCGTGCGTGGCGGCGATCGCGCAGCGCCAGGGCGACGCGTTCGGCCTGCTGGTGCTGTCGGGCGGGCGCATCGAGTTCACGCCGGCGTCGCGCGGGCCGCGCCAGCTGCAGCGTGTGCTGGCCGCCTTGCAGCGCGCCACGCCGTCCGGCGCATTGCCCGATGCCGAAACGCTGCGCGCCAGCCTGCATTTCGCACGCTCGCAAAGCATGGTGTTTGCCGCTTCCGATGCGCTGGACTGGCCGTCGCCGCTGGGCGAGGCGCTGGTGCGCCTGCGCCATATGCGGCACGACGTGCGCCTGCTGGCCCTGCGCACCGAGGCCGAGGTGGAAGGGCATTTCCCGCAGGGACACGCCTACCGCGACCCGGAGGCGGGGACGGGGCTGCACAGTTTCAGCCGCTCCGAGCGCGACCATTACCGCGCGGCGCTGGAAAGCCACTTCGATGCCGTGCGCAGCGCGTGCCGCCAGCACGACGTGCCGTTGTGCGAGGCGCGCATCGAGCAGCCGCTGGGCGAAGTCCTGCGCGCCTGGCTGCGCAACCCGGAGGCACGGCGGCCATGACCAGCATGCAGCCTTTGTGGTGGTTCGCCCTGCCGCTGCTGTTGCTGCCGGTGTGGTGGCATATGCGCAAACGCGAACGCACGCGCACCGACCTGCTGGCCACGGCGCGCTTCCTGCCCGCCGCCACGCCGCAGCAGCAGCGCATGCTGCGCTGGTCCGATGTGCCGCTACTGCTGGCGCGCCTGGCGCTGCTGCTTGCACTGATTGCCTGGCTGGCGGTGCTGGCCATGCCGTGGAAAGGCGATACCGTGTTTGTCGCCGCATCTGTCGAGCGCTCCGCCTGGGCCGAGCAGCAGATCCAGTCTGCCGGCATGGGCGGCGCCGAGCGCCAGCCGCTGCCGGACGACGCATGGCACTGGCTCGCGCGCCATGAGCACGAATGGCGCCCGGAAGCGCGCTTCCTCATCCTCGCCCCGGCCACATCCGCCGCCGCCGCCATGCCCGCGCTGCCGCCGCGCCTGGCCCATCCCGTCGACCTGCGCATCGCGCCGGCCACGCCCGCCGCGGCGGCCGCCGTCCCTGCGGCGGAGCGCGCACCGCGCGCGCGCCACATCGTGGTCGTGGCGCCCGCCGCGCGGATGCCCCAGTGGCAAGCCCTGTTCGCCGCTTTCGGCACGGCAGCCGACGGCGCCAACCGCTACATCCTGGGCGACGCGCCCCGGCCCGAAACGGAACTGATCGTCTGGGACAAGGCCGACGCGGCGCCGCCGCCGGACTGGAAGGCGCAACTCTGGTGGCGCACCGGCGCTGCCGCCGGCGAGACGCACAGCCCGCAAGGCACCATCTGGAGCGCCGCGCAATGGCCGCTGCAAGACATCGAGGCCGCGCGCGCCCTGTACGAACGCTGGCAAGCCGCCACCGCGCGCCCCGCGCCGTACCCGCTGCCGGCGCAGCAGTTCAGCGCCGCGCGCCAGAAGCCGCTGCCGGCGCCGCTGGCCCGCTCGCCCGAATGGCTGGCCTTGGCCCTGCTGGCATTGTTTGCAATTGAAAGGATACTGACCCATGCACGCCGCCGCAGCTGACCACCTGGCCAGCGTGCGCCAGCGCATGCTGCAAGCCCTGATCCGGCGCCGCGCCGCCAGCTGGCTGCTGCCGCTGCTGCCGGCCGCCGCACTGGCGGCCGCCATCCTGGCCGGTGCCTTCGGCCCTGCCGGCAGTGCCAGTGCCGCACGCGACGGCCGGACGCTCAGCCTGACGATCCCCCTGGCCCTGGCCGCCGTAGCCCTGCTCTGGGCCGCCGCCGACTTCGCCCTTTGGCGCCGGCGCATCGAGGAGCAGCTCCCGGCCTGGCTGAACGACGCCGTGCCGGAACTGGAAGACAGCAGCGCCCTGCTGGCCGCCGCCCCAGCGACGCCACTGGGCGCCTTGCAGCGCAACCGCCTGCTGGCGCGCATCGACAGCGCGCTGGATGAGGAGCGCCTGCACAGCATCGCCCGGATAAAGGCCCGCTTCAATGCCATTCCCCTGGCGCTGGCGGCGGTGGCGGCGGCCGCCGCATGGGCCTATGCCGCCGCCCACTCGCCACAGCGCATCGCCCCGCAAGGCGGCAGCGAAGCCACCAAGGCAGCCATCGCAAAGAGCGGCATCAGCCTGCACGCCGTGCCACCGGCCTACACCGGCGCCCCATCGAGCGAAGGCGCGCCGCGCGACCTGCAAGTGCCGCAGCACAGCAAGCTGCGCTGGTGCGCCCACGGCGCCGACGCCGCGATTGAACTGAGCGATGGCCACACGCTGCAGGCTGCGGCGGGGGCATGTGCCGAGATGCTGGCCAGCGATTCCGTCTTCTGGCGCAGCCGCAAAGACCCGGCCCAGCGCTACACCATCCGCGTCACGCCGGACCAGGCGCCGCAAGTGGCCATCACGGCGCCCAACGAATCGGTCACCGTGCTCAAGCCGGATGCGCAAAGCGCGCAGATCAGCGTCAGCGTCAGCGACGACTACGCCATTGCCAAAGCCACGCTGCATATGACGCTTGCGCGCGGCAGCGGCGAGAACATCCGCTTCACCGACAAGGAAAGCCCGCTGCCGGCATCGTCCGACCCGCGCAAGCGCAGCTGGAGCAGGCAGTGGATGCTGAAAGAGCTGGGCATGGAGCCCGGCGATGAGCTGTACTTCTTTGTGCGCGCCAGCGACAACGCGCCCGAGCCGCACATCGCCCAGTCGCCCACCTACACGCTGCGCTTGCCCGGCCTGCAGGGCGAGGCGCTGGAGTCGACCGCGCTGCCGTCCATGGTGAAACCGGAAAACCTGCGCAGCCAGCGCCAGATCATCATCGACACCGAGCAGCTGGTGGCCGACATGCCGCGCATCGGCGCCGCCGAACTGCGCGCGCGCAGCGAGAAGATCGCCGGCGACCAGGCCAAGCTGCGCCTGCGCTATGGCCAGTTCCTGGGCGAGGAATCGTCGCTGTTCGGCGATGAGGAGCATAGCGAGGGCGACGGCCATGAGCACGGCGGCGCCGGCGCGGGCGGACCGACCCATGGCCCAGGCGGCTTCGGCACCGGCGATATCGCCGCCCAGTTCGGCCACGCGCACGACCAGGAAGGCAATGCCACCATCTTCGACCCGGCCACCAAGGAAGTGCTGCGCCGCGCACTGGCGGCCATGTGGGACGCCGAGAAGCAGCTGCGCGCCATCGCGCCGAAGCCGGCGCTGCCGCCCGAGTACAAGGCGCTGGGCGCGATCAAGGAGCTGCAGCAGGCCGAGCGCGTCTACCTGCACCGCACCGCCTTCGTGCCGCCCGCCATCAAGGAAGAGAAGCGCATGAGCGGCGACATGGCCGGTGCGGCCAGCTACCGCCGCGCGCAGGGCGCCGCCAATGAATTCGTGCCGGCCGACTTGCGCGAGCTGGTGCGGGTGCTGGGCGGCGACGGCGCGCTGCCGGCGCTGTGGAGCAAGCCGGCGCGGGAAGCCGTGGCGCGCATCGCCGATGAGGAACAGCGCCTGGCCGCGCAGGCAGCGGTGCAGGATGTGGCCGACGGCTGCCAGCCGTGCCGCGCCCAGCTGCGCGCCTGGCTGCGCGCGACGGTGACGCAGCCGGCCGTCCTGCTGCAGGCGCGGCCGCAGGCGCAGACGCGCTTTGGCCAGGTATTGCAAGGGAAGGAAGCGCCTTGAACGTGGATATCAACCTGCTGTGCGGCGGCGCCGCGGTGGCGGGCGCCGCCAGTGCCCTGCTGTATGCGCGCGGCAAGCGCTGGACGGATGCCGGCCTGGCGACCGTGGCCGGCGCCGCGCTGGCGGCGCTGCTGGCGGCACCGGCGGCGCCGGATCGAGCAGGGCAGGCCGTCGTGCTCGATAGCGAGGACTGGGGCAAGGGCGGCGCCGTGCTGCCGGGCGAGCGCCTGGCCGCCGCGCTGGCGGCCTTGCCGGCAGCGTCCAGCGTCCAGCTGCAGGGCCATGGCCTGCACGAGGCGCAATGGCGCGACCTGCCGGTGCGCCCGCTGCAGTGGACCCCGGCGGCCGACGGTCTGCTCTGGCTCGACTTCCCGCGTGCCCTGCCGCTCGGGCGCGCTTTCGCGCTGACCGTGCGGCGCGGCGGCAGCGCGCAGGCGGGCTGGCGCCTGCAGCTGCTGGCCGAGAACGGGCAGGTGCTGGGCGAGGCGCGGGCCGCTGCGGCGGCGCAGTCCTTGACGGTGCAATGGCAGCCGCCGATGCCGGAATCCATGGTGCTGCAGGCGCGCCTGCTGGACAAGGATGGCAAGGTCTTCGCGCAAGGCCCGGTGCCGCTGCGCGTGCTGGATGCCGTGCCGCTGCAGGTGCAGGGCCGCTTTGGCGCGCCGTCCTTCGACACGCGCGCATTGAACCAGCTGCTGACGGATTCCAACGCCATCGTCGATTGGCAGACCACGCTGGGCAAGTCGCTCACGCGCAGCGAAGAAGCGCGCGCACCGCTGGCGCATCCGAACGCGCTGGTGGCCGATGCGGCCTGGCTGGAGCGCGGCGGCTTGCGCAGCGCGCTGGCGCAGGTGGCGCAGGGGTTGCCGCTGCTGGTGCTGGGCGGGAATGCCGACGATGCCGCGCTGTGGCAGCGCGAGCTGGGCCTGCGCCTGGCGGCGCAGTCGGCCACCACCGAGCAGGAGGAAGTGCGCCGCCTGGCCTTGCCGGGAGCGACGCTGGCCTTCGCGCCGGGCGCGCAGTTGCCGCAAGGCGGCGCCGGCGCCTGGCAGGCCGTGGCGCGCGACAAGGATGGCAAGCCCTGGCTGTGGCAGCGCAGCTGGCAGAAGGGCCGCATCCTGTGGCTGGGCGTGCGCGACTGGCACCGCCATGCGATCAGTGAACCGGCAGCGTTGGGCGCGTGGTGGCAGCAGGTGATGGACCTGGCGGCAGCGGGCAGCGAGCAGAAAGTGCGCTGGATCGATGCGCAGCCGATGCCGTTGCCGGGCTTGCGCAGCGAAGTATGCGCGCAGGGCGTCGCCAGCGGCGGCACGCTCAGCGCAGGGCAGGAAACCTTGCGCTGGCAGGCGCGCAGCGAACGCGCGGATGCGGCGTGCGCGGCGTTCTGGCCGCGCGCGGCCGGCTGGTTGCCGCTGGCCAGCGGCGACGAGCACAGCGAGATGTATGTGTTCGGCGCGCAGGATTGGCCGGCCTGGCAGGCCGCCCTGCGGCATGATGCGACGGCGCGCTATGCGGCGCAGGCAGCCCAGCCGGTCGCGCGCGGCCTGGCGCGCGCGCAGGATGGCAGCGGCGACGCCGGCGCGCGCCCTGGCGCGGGGTGGCTGGCGGCCATGGCCGGCGCCGTGCCGCGCTGGTTGCTGGGACTGGCCTTTGCGGCCAGCATGCTCGCGCTCTGGTGGCGCGAGCGTCGTTGACAGGTCAGGCCGCGCTGGCCCACGCGCGCACATAGGCCGGCGCCGCCACCGTGCAGGCCGGGTCGGGCACCGGCGCGCCGCGCTGGTGGGTGAACGGCAGCTCGCCGGCCCAGGCCGCGATGCCCATGTCTTCCTCGTCATCCTCCGGGCCGCCGCTGCGCACCTTGCACGCCGCCTCGGCCAGCGCAATGCGCAGCACCGTGGTGGCCGCATGCTCCTTGTCGCTGCCGCCGCGCACTTCCGCGTTGCGGCCCGGCGCCAGGTGGTCCATGAAGGCGTCCAGCGCACGGCGCTGCTCGGCCTCGTCCACCATTTCAAAGCGGCCGTAGATCATGACCGAACGGTAGTTCATCGTGTGGTTGAAGGCCGAACGCGCCAGCACCAGCCCGTCCAGGAGGGTGATGGTGACGCAGGCATCCTGCGCCATCAGCTGCTTCAGCATGCGGCTGCCGTTCGAGCCATGGATGTAGAGGTGGTCGCCTTCGCGCCAGCAGGCGGTCGGGATGCAATGGGCGCCGTGCCCGTCGCTGAAGGCGATATGGCAGATGTAGGCGGCGTCGACGATGGCGCGCACCAGCTCAGGTTCATAGGCGGCATTGCCGGCGCCACGACGCACGCGGGTGCGGTCGGATGGGGGATGTGATGTTTTCATGGCAACGGAATATAATCAGTTGATGGCCCCTGCAACAGGTCCAGGGGTATGCAAAACCATGGAGCCACGTTTTTGGATTACGCACTGCTGATCGCCAGTTTCACCGCCAGCCACGGCCACCACGGCTGGCCGCGCCAACGCCTGCTGCACGAATGCCTGCGCGCCGCCATCCGCGATGGCACGCTGGCGCCGGGGACGCGCCTGGTGGCCACGCGCGCCCTGGCGGCGGAGCTGGGCGTGGCGCGCAACACGGTGCTGTATGCCTACGAGCAGCTGGCCAGCGAAGGCTATGTCGCCACAGGCCGCAGCGGCACCGTGGTCGCCGCGCTGGCCGGCGGGCGGCCGCGCCAGGCCAGCAGCGCGCTGCCGTACCGGGGCTTGTCGCAGCGCGCGCAGAACCTGCGCAACCTCACGGTGTCGGCCGCCATCGGCGCGCCCTTCGTGCCGGGCGTGCCCGACCTGCCCAGCTTTCCGATCGGCCTGTGGCGCCGCATGCTGGAACGCGCCTGGCGCAACCTGCCGACGGACAAGCTGAATTACGGCGACCCGTGCGGCGAACCGGTGCTGCGCGAAGCCATCGCCGACTACCTGCGCGCCTCGCGCGGCGTGGTGTGCGAGCCGGCGCAAGTGTTCATCACCGACGGCAGCCAGAGCAGCCTTGACCTGTGCGGGCGCGCCTGCGCCGACGCCGGCGAGACGCTGTGGATGGAAAATCCCGGCTACGGCGGCGCCATGGCCGCCTTCCGCGCCGCCAGCCTGCGGCTGGAAGCGATCGACGTTGACGAGGAAGGCATTGCACCGCGTCCGCAGGACTGGCAGGAACGCCCGCCGCGCCTGATCTACACCACGCCCTCGCACCAGTACCCGACCGGCACCGTGCTGTCGCTGGCGCGCCGCCTGGCCCTGATCGACGGCGCGCGCGCCTGCGGCGCCCTGATCATCGAGGACGACTACGACAGCGAATTCCGCCACGACGGGCCGCCGCTGGCCTGCATGCAGGGCCTGCAGCCGGATGCGCCGGTGCTGTACTGCGGCACCTTCAGCAAGACCATGTTCCCCGGCCTGCGCATCGGCTACCTGGTGGTGCCGCCCTGGCTGGTGCAGCCGCTGGCGGCGATGCGCCAGCAATCGGCGTCGCGCGGGCGCGCGGCCGACCAGCTGGCGCTGGCCGAGTTCCTGCGCAGCGGCCAGTTCGCGCTGCACCTGCGCCGCATGCGCCGCCTGTACCGGGAGCGGCGCGACGCGCTGGTGCAGGCCCTGCACACGCACCTGGGCAGCATCGCCAGCGTGCAAGGGGCGTCGGCCGGCATGCACCTGTCGCTGCGCTGGCACGACCCGCGCCTGTCGGACGTGGACATCAGCCGCCGCATCCGCGCCACGGAAGGCATCGTCGCCAATGCCCTGAGCGTGCATGCGGTGGGGGAGCACAGCAACTGGCATGGCCTGGCGCTGGGCTACGGCCAGGTGGCGCCGGCGCAGATGGATGGCCTGGTGCGGCGCCTGGCAAGTGTTGTACACCTCGCAGCTTATGAAAATTTCCGCCAAAAGTTCAAATAGTTGATCATTTCGAACGACCGCTTGTTTTTAGAATGAACTAAATCTGGCCTGACCGGATGTAGTGAAAACAAAAAACATAACTGGGGCGCAATGAATCAGCATTTCCTGAAGCTACGGCAGCATTACAAAGCCGACATGATGGCGCGCTACGGCGTCGATGAACAACTTTTTGACGAAACCAGCCAGTGCATCGCGTCGCTGGCCGTGCCCTTCGCCGCCCGCCGCGGTGAGCTGCTGCAGCGCGTCGGCCAGACCACGCGCGAAGTGTTCTGGCTGACCGGCGGCGTGGCGCGGGTGGGCTACGTGAGCCAGGGTGGCAACGAAGTGACCATGCGCTTCGCGACCGAAGGCAATATCGCCAACGCCTACGAGGACCTGCTGGAAGTGCGCGGCGAGCAGCCGTCGCGCTCCTTCATCGTGGCCGAGACCTCGGTGCAGGGTTTCCGCTTCGACTGGGAGCAGATGTCGCTTGCGCGCGCCCGCCATCCGGTGCTGATGGCGTACATGACGCGCATGCTGGAATTCGCCGTATGCAGCCAGGCGCGCCGCTTTGTGACGCACACCGCCTCCAGCGCGGAAGAGCGCTTGGCCTGCTTCCGCGCCGAGTATCCCAACCTGGAACGCCGGATTTCGCAGAAGGTGCTGGCGTCCTACCTGCAGATCACGCCGGCCTACCTGTCGCAGCTGATGCGCCGCGAGCAGGAAGCGGCCTAAGAAGCGGCTTAATCTTCCGGACGCTCCTGCCGCAGGAGCGTCGACATGTATTGCGGGGTGATGCCAAGGAAGGAGGCGAGCGATTTTTGCGAGATGCGATGCTCCAGCCCCGGATACTGCTCGCGGAACGCCGCCAGGCGGCAATTGGCCGAGGTCATGCTGCGGATCAGGCAGCTTTGCGAGTAGCGGCGGATCGAATGCTCCGACACCTTCAGGTAGTACTCGCGCATGATGCTGTGCTCTTCGCGCAGCCGCGCCAGCGCGGCCCATTCCACGCGCACCGCCGTCACGGCGGTTTCCGCCACGATGAACTCCTGCGCCGGCTGGCCATCGGCCGCCGCCAGCAGGTCGTGGTGCGAACCGCAGGAATCGCCTTCCGCCGAAAACGCCATCGTCACATCGTTGCCGTCCTTGGTCAGCATGCCGCGCCGCGCCACACCGCGGTACAGCCAGTAGGCAACGGTGGCCGGCACCCCGGCGCGCTGCAGGTAGTCGCCCTTGCGGAACTGCACCTGCGTCACATGGGGCGCCAGTAAACGATTGAATTCATCGAACAGTTCGCGCGATACGCCGACCCGGCTCATGGTGTAGGCGCTGAACTCTTCGCGCTGTTGCAGAAATACGTCGGGCATCGCAGTGAACTCTTGGTCTTATTGACAATATTGTTTCCAGCCTGAAACGAAAGGCGTGGCAATATAAACTACCGATAGGAGCGCTGCAATAGCACCAACGAAACTGTTGCGTAGCCCAGGCCAATTTTAATAAGTGCCTGAAAAAATTCAACTATTTAAACGAAAGGCCGACGCGTTTGTAGCTATACTACGCGGCCGGCCGCGGCAGCGCCGCGGCAGCATGAGGCGCGCGGACTGCCGCGGTACCACGCCTTGCGGAGTGCGCAAAGGGCGGGGCGGCCATCGGCTGGCGCGGCGTGCCGGCCAGTGCGCGCATCCTGCGCCACGGTCCCGGCCGGCGCGGCAGGGATGGACGGTAAGCGTTTTCCTGCCGGGCTTAACTTTCCATCCAGTCGCGTAATCCATCGACCCAGGGACGAGCGTCCAGGTTCATGGTCTTGCGGATCTGCGCCGCCCGTTCATACAGCACGGCAAAGTCGACCGAAGGCGCGCGCTTGAAGGCGATCACCACGATATTGGCATCGTGCACCTCCGGCAGCCAGACCACGGCATCGAACACCTGTTCCATGTGTTCCAGGTTCTTGCCGTAGTTGTCGAAGTCGCCGAAGACATTGGTGGTCATGATGCCGTCCGGCCCCAGGCAATCGGCGCAGGCCTGGTAGAACTCCGGGGTGTCGAGCACCGGACCGCGCGCCGCCTCGTCGTACAAGTCCACCTGCAGCACATCGACCGTGCCGTGGTTGCGCCGGTCCAGCACAAAATCCATGGCGTTCATTTGCCGCACGTCGAGCCGGCCGTCGTTCGGCGGCAGGGCGAACTTTTCCTCGCACATGGCGATCACATTGGGATTGAGCTCGATGGCGGTCACGCGCGCCTTGGGAAACTGGCGGTAGCTGAATTTGGTCAGGGCTGCGCTGCCCAGCCCAAGCTGCACGATATGGCGCGGCGCGGACTGGAACAGGGTCCACATCATCATCATGCGTACGTATTCAAGCTCGATCATGTCGGGCTTGGCGATGCGCATCGCGCCCTGCACCCAGGACGTACCCAGGTGCAGCGAACGTACCCCTTCAAACTCCGTGATGGTGGCGGGAGGAAAACCAGGCTGGTTAAATCGACGGTTTGGCATTCCGATAGTTTACCAGCCCGCATCCACCCACCACGGCCAGGCCCGCCAGCAGCAGCAGCCAGGACGACGGTTCCGGCACCGCGCTGACATTCAGCGTGCCCGAATAGCTGGCCGAGGCCGGGCCCATGCCGCCGGGGGTATCGACATAACCCATCACGGTCAGCACCAGCGGGCCCAGGATGGTGGTCGGCGTCAGGAAGCCGTATTCGAAGATGCCGGCCCCGGTCAGCGTCATGGCATGGCCGTTCACGGCGGCCGAGGTGAAGGTGACGTCGGCCGCCGGCGTGAAGCCGATCGTGACCAGGCTGGCGTCGACGATGAAGCTGCCGCTGCTGGGCGAGAAGTTGAAGGTATCGGTAAAGCTGCCCAGCTCGAGGTGGGTGACGCCGAAGCTGGCCGTCTGGCTGGTGGCGCTGCCGCCCAGGTTGACGTTGCTGGTCAGATCGTCCGCCTGGGCTGGGCCGGCTGCCGCCAGCAGGGCTGCCAGCGCGGTGGCCGGCAGGAAAGTGCGCATATCCATGATGCTTCTCCTGGAAGTACAGGCAAGGCGCCTGCACTCTTCAACTTATGCCGCACGATTGGCCCTGGCTGGGGAGCAAGCCAACAGTTTGAGCGGGATCAAAGGTCGCGCATTTAATCAGGCCAGCGGCAGGATCATGGCCACGGCCAGGCCGCCGCCTTCGCGGTTGGCCAGGCTGATGCGGCCGCCATGCGCTTCCGCGATTTCGCGCGCCAGCGCCAGGCCCAGTCCGGTACCGCTGCGCTTGGTGGAGTAGAACGGGACCAGCGCGTTGGCCAGCACCGCCTCGCTCATGCCGGGGCCGCGGTCCTGCACCTCGATGCGCAGCACGCCTTGCACGCGGCGCAGCTCGAGGCCGACGTCGCCGGGTGGCGAACCGGACTCATGCGCATTCTTCAGCAGGTTCAGCAGCGCCTGTTCCATCTGCGCCGGGTCGAAGGCGTGCGCTTCCTCGGGCACTTCGCCCAGCAGCTTGAACTGCACCTGGTCCGCCAGTGCCGCCAGGAAGGGGCGCCAGTGCTGCGGGTCCAGGCGCGGTGTCGGCAGTTTGGCGAAGCGCGCGTAGCCCAGGATAAAGCTCTCCAGGTGGCGCGTGCGTTCCTCGATGGTGGCCAGGATTTGCGGCAGGCGCTCGGTCTGGCCGCGCCGCACCAGCTCGGCGCCCGAGTGGGCCAGCGAGGTCAGCGGCGCGAGCGAATTGTTCAGCTCGTGGCTGATCACGCGGATCACTTTCTTCCAGGTCTGCACTTCCTGCCGGCGCAGTTCCTGGGTCAGCTGGCGCAGCAGTACAAGCTCATGCGGGCGGCCGTTCAGGCTGAAGCTGCGGCGCGCCAGGTGGAAGACTTCCTCCTCCTCGCTGTCGCCGATGGTGAACAAGCCATCGCCGCCGCGGTCCATGGCTTCGCGCAGCGCCGGCTGCACGCGTGCCAGCAACTGTGCCAGGTGCAGGCCCTCCAGCTTGCGGCCATCGTTGACCAGCTGGCGCGCCGCCGTGTTGGCAAAGACGATGGCGCCGCCGTCGGCCACCAGTAGCATGGCGACCGGCGTGTGCTGCACCATGGTGTCGAGCAGCAGTTCGCGCTGCACCAGGCCCAGGCGCTGCTTGCGCAGCACTTCGCCCAGCTCATTGTGCGCCGCCACCAGGTCGCTCAACTCGTCGTTATGCGGCCAGTGCAGGCTGAAGGAAAAATCGCCGTCGCGGTAGCTGCTCACGGTGCCGGTCAGGGCGCGGTACAGCGAGAGCTGGCGCTGCAGCTGGGCGCGGATGGTGATCACCGCCAGCGGTACCAGGCACAGCAGTGAAATGCCGACCACGATGGACGGATGGTGTGGCAGCAGCTGGTCCAGGCCGAGCGCGATCAGGATGCCGGTGGCCGTCAGCGTGCCGACCAGCGCCGACCAGCGCGTCAGGAGCGAAAGCCGCAAGGCTTTCGGGCCGTGTTCGCTCATGGGCGGGCGATGCCGAGGCGTTCCATGCGGCGGTACAGCGCCTGGCGCGACAGGCCAAGGTCGGCGGCGGCTTGCGCCACGACGCCGTTGGCGCGCTGCAGGGCGGCGCTGATGGCGTCGCGGTCGGGTTCCTGGTCGCTGCTGCCGTGGCTGGCGGCGCTGGCCGCGCTGGCGGCCGGCAGGCCGAGGTCGGGCACGGTGATGGCGTCGCCGCTGGCCAGCAGGCTGGCGCGCGCCATGACGTTTTTCAGCTCGCGCACATTGCCGGGCCAGCCGTGCGCCAGCAGGGCGGCTTCGGCGTCCGGCCGCAGGTGCCGTGCGGGGCCGAGGAAGTGGCGCGCCAGCGGCAGGATGTCGCCCGGCCGCTCGGCCAGCGGCGGCAGGCGCAGCTCGATCACGTTCAGGCGGTAGTACAAGTCTTCGCGGAAGGTGCCGGCGCGGATCATGGCGGGCAGGTCGGCATTGGTGGCGCTGATCACGCGCACCTGCACCTGCCGTTCGCGGTTGGAGCCGAGGCGCTCGAAGCGGCCGGTTTCCAGCACGCGCAGCAGCTTCATCTGGCCGGCCAGCGGCAGGTTGCCGATTTCGTCGAGGAACAGGGTGCCGCCGTCGGCGGCTTCGAACTTGCCTTCGCGTGCTTTGGCGGCGCCGGTGTAGGCGCCGGCGTCGGCGCCGAACAGTTCAGCTTCGATCAGCTCGGACGGCAGGGCGCCGCAGTTGAGTACGACAAACGGGCCATCGCGCACGGCGGAGTTGGCCTGGATGATGTCGGCGATGCGTTCCTTGCCGGTGCCGTTGGGGCCGGTGATCAGGATCGGCACGTCGGCGCGCGCCACCTGGCAGGCGAGCGCGATCACGCGCTCGGTGGCGGGGTCGTTCCACACCATATTGCGCAGGTTGTAGCGCTCCAGCTCGCGCCGCTGGCGCAGCTCGTCGCTGCGGTGCTGGCTGAGGGCGCGGTTGGCCTGGCCCAGTTCCAGCAGGTTGCGCACGGTGGCCACCAGGCGCTGGTCGTCCCACGGCTTGGCCAGGTAGTCGGCGGCGCCGGCCTTGATCAGGTCGACGGCGGCGTCAAGGTGGGTCCAGGCGGTGAGCAGGATCACCGGCAGGTCGGGGTGGCGTTTGCGGATGGCGCGGAACAGGGCCACGCCTTCTTCGCCGGAGGTGGTGTCGGCGCTGAAGTTCATGTCCTGCACCACCAGGTCGATCACAGTGCGGTCAAGCAGGGCCAGGCCCTCTTCCGGCGAGGCGGCGCGCACCGCATCGATGTCGTGCAGGGAGAACAGGACTTCCAGGGCGACTGCGACGGCGGCGTTGTCGTCGATTATGAGTACGGTTGGCATTTGGGCAAGGATACAGGAAAACCGGGAAACCTGGGTCTGACCCGCAGGGTCAGACCCATTCCGGTTTTGAGGCCGTTGGCCTGGGGTGTGCGCCGTCGACTTTCGCAGAACATCAACAGCGCCCACCCCAAACCGGCAGCAGCGCCGCAGACAAGGGTCTGACCCTCGGGTCAGACCCTGGTTTGCCGGGGTTCAAGCAGAACGCGTCGCCAGCGCCGGCGAAATCGACGCCGCGCGCCAGGCCGGCCCATAGACGGCGGCAATCCCGAGCGCCCAGAACGCGGCGGCGCCGGCCAGCATATACTCGGCCGGCAGGCGCGCCAGCTCCAGCTTGGCCACCAGCAGCTGGTTGAGCGCCAGCGCCCCCAGCAGGCCGCCGGCGATACCGGTGGTGGTGATCAGCAGGTTCTCGGTGATGAAGTAGCGCAGGATATCGACCTTGCGCGCGCCCAGGGCGCGCCGCACGCCGATCTGCTTGCGGCGCTGCGTGACCCACAGGCTGGCCATGCCGACGATGCCGCTGGCGGTGACCATCATCAGCAGCACGCTGACCGAGATCAGCATCCACGCCAGCGCGTTGTCGGCGCGGTAGCGCTTGACGCGCTCCTCGGCCTGGGTGGTGGCGCGCACCACCACCTGGCCATTGTGCAGCTTGCGCAGCGCCTGTTCGGCGTCCTTCATCACGCGGTCCAGCTGGCCCGGTTCGGCGCGCACGGTGTACAGGGTGCGCGGATTGCCCGACAGGCGGGTCGGCAGCATGGTGATCATCTCGCCGTCGTTGCCGATCGCCGCGCCCGGCGTCTGCAGGCGCTCCACCACGCCGACCACGGTGGTCTCGCGCGCGCCGTCGCCGGCGCCGAAGTACAGCTTCTTGCCGACGTAGCTGGCGGCGTCCGGCCACAATTTCTGGCCGGTGGCTTTGCTGATGATGACCGTGGTCGGGAAGTCCTTGCTGGCGTTCTGGTCGATCTCCAGCACGTCGCCGGCGTTGAAGTCGCGCCCTTCCACCAGGTTCAGGCCCCAGGTCTTGACCAGCGAGTCGGGCGTGAAGTAGCCGGCGGCGGTCGGCAGGCGCGCGCCCTGCACGCGGGTGTTGCCGATGCCGTTGTAGTTGCCGGAACTCGACAGCACGATCTGGTTGGTGTCGGCCACCGACACCACGCCCGGCACGGCGCGCAGGGCGGCCGCCTGCGCCTTCTGCGTGGCGATCTGCTCCTGGTGGCCGCCCATGACCAGCGGGCGCACGCGCAGGTTGAACACTTCCTCTTCATGCGCGATGCCGGTCGGGCGCGCCGCCACGGCTTGCCGCACGTTGACGATGTGCAGGGCGTTGGCCAGGATCGCCAGGCTGAGCGCCACCTGCACTGCCACCAGGATCGGGCCGGTCTTGGAGCGCATCAGCGCGGCAAAGATAGGTTTGATTTCCATAAGTTCCTCACTGCGATTTGAGTTGCATGGCGGGCGTCACCTGGCAGGCGCGCCAGGTCGGCAGCAGGCCAGCCAGCACGGCGGCGGCGACTGACATGACGAAGGTCACGACCAGCATCTGCCAGTCCATGCGGGTGGTGATTTCCAGCGCTTTCGAGACGCTGCCGATCAGCGACAGGGCGCCCAGGGCGAGCAGCAGGCCAAGCAGGCCACCGGCCAGGCCGACCACGGCGCTCTCGATCAGGAACTGGGTGAAGATTTCCTTGCGCGAGGCGCCCAGGGCGCGCCGCACGCCCACTTCCGGCGCGCGCACCGAGAACTTGGCCAGCAGCAGGCCGATGGTGTTGACCAGGCACAGGATCAGGAAGCCGAAGGCCAGCATGGCCGACAGGCGGCTGTCGTTGCCCACCACCTTGCGGTGTTCCAGCCACTCCATCACGTTATACAGCTCGGCCGGCGCCTTGCGCGGCATGCGACCGAGCTTGCCCTGTTCCGCCACGTAGGCGTCCATATAGGCCTTCAGCTGTGCGCGGTCGGCGGCGCTGTGCAGTTCGACCCAGGGCTGGATCCAGGTGCATTCGGAATCGAGCAGGGCCTGGTAGCCGGGGTCGCGGTTGTCGTTGCAGCTCATGCTGCCGTTGTGCGGCATTTCGTGGCGGATCGCGTTGTGGAAGGGGATGTAGAACTCGTCCTCCTCGGCAAAGGCGCCGTCGCCGCCGATGATGCGGTGGTAGCGCGGCACCGGGTTCCAGCCGGCGGTGACGCCGACCACGCCGTATTCCTGGCCCATGAAGCGCACGCGCTGGCCGAGCGGGTTGGCGTCGCCGAACAGCTTTTCCGCCAGCCGGGCGCTCAGCACCATCACGTCGGCGCCGGCCTTGTCGTCGGCCGCGCTCCAGGCGCTGCCGTGCTTGAACGGCACTTCGAACATGGCGAAGAAGTCGCTGGTCAGCGACAGGCCGGAGCTGGCGAAGACCGGGATGTCCTTGCGCTGCGGCTCCATCGGGCCGCCCACGCCGCGGATCACGGTGCGGCGCTCGCCCTGGCCGGAGGCCAGCAGCGCCACCGCGTCCTTGTAGGACAGCTGGTCGTCGCCGCGCTCGTCGCCCGGACGGTAATTCTCGGCCGGGCCGTTGTCGACCATGGGCACGATCAGGCGCTCGCTCTTGTGCGGGATCGGGTCGCCCGACATCACGTGCAGGATGGTCAGGGTGGAAACGCTGGCGGCCACGCCGACCGCCAGGATCAGCACCATCAGGGCGGTCAGCAACGGGTTGCGGCGCAGGCTGCGCACGCCCAGCATGAAGTAGTAGCCGAGCATCTCAAGCCTCCTTGGCGACGACCAGCGACGGCGACTTGCGCACCAGGTCGGACACCTGGCCGTCGATGATGTGGACATTGCGCTGGGTGCGCTGGGCCAGCTCCGGATCGTGCGTCACCATCAGGATGGTGGTGCCTTCGGCGTTGATCTCCTCCAGCAGCTCCATCACGCCGCGCGCCATCTGGGTGTCCAGGTTGCCGGTCGGTTCGTCGGCCAGCAGCAGCTTGGGCGAGCCGGCCAGCGCGCGCGCGATCGCCACGCGCTGCTGCTGGCCGCCCGACAGCTCGGCCGGGTAGTGGCGCATGCGCGAGGCCAGGCCGACCTTGGCCAGCGCGTCTTCGATGCGCTCCTTGCGTTCGGCCGCGTTGAAGCCGCGGTAGCGCAGCGGCACGTCGACGTTGTCGAACAGGTTCAGGTCGGGGATCAGATTGAAGCCCTGGAAGATGAAGCCCAGCTTCTCGTTGCGCAGGCGCGAGCGGCCGTTGTCGTCCAGGCCTTTGACGTTGACGCCGTCCAGGATGTATTCGCCGCTGGTGAACTCCTCCAGCAACCCGGCGATGTTCAGGAAGCTGGTCTTGCCGGAGCCGGACGGGCCGGTGACGGTGACGAATTCGCCTTGCTTCACTTCGATCTCAAAGCCGCGCAGGGCGTGCGTTTCGATCATGTGGGTGCGATAGACTTTGCTCAGGTTTTGCATGCGCAGCATGGTGTGCCTTTCCGTAGGGGTTATTTGTTGATCGAAACGCGCTTGGCGCTCTCGAAGGTTTCAGTACCGGCGATCACGATCTTGTCGCCTTGTTTCAAGCCGTTGACGATTTCCACCGCATTGATGCTGGTGGCGCCCATCTGGATCGGGGTGCGCACGGCGATGCCGTCCTGCACCAGGTAGGCATAGCGCCCGCCTTCCGATTCGACGAAGGGGCCGCGCGGCACCATCAGCACATTGGCCTTCTCGTCGATCAGCAGGCGCGCCGAAACGCGCTGGCTCTGGCGCAGGCCGTCCGGCTGCTGGTCGAAGCGCACGCGCGCCAGCACCTGGTTCTTCACCACCTCCGGCGACAGGGCCGACAGCTTGCCCTTGGTCTTGATGCCGGCCACTTCGATCTCGGCGGTCATGCCCAGGCCCAGGTCGTTGGCATAGGTTTCCGGCACTTCCAGTTCCACTTCCAGCTGCGACAGGTCGACCAGGGTCATGAGCGGGGTGTTGGGCTGCACCATGCTGCGGTTGGCCACCGACAGCGTGCCGATAAAGCCGTCCACCGGCGCGCGCACGGTCAGCTCGTCGACGCGGCGCTGGGCGTTGGCCAGGGCCAGTTTCTGGCGCTCCATCTGGGCCGTCTTGGTTTTCAGTTCGAGCGAGACGTTGTCGCTTTCCAGTTCGGCGGCCTGCTTGGTGTGCCTGGCGCGGATGTCGGCGGCGGCCAGCGCGTCCTTGGCCTTCTGCAGGTCGATCTTGGCGATGATGCCTTCGTTCGACACGCCTTCGTAGCGCTGCAGCGTGCGCAGGGCGGACAGGCGCTCGATCTCGGCGGTGTCCGCGTCGCGCTGGGCGGCCAGCTTCTGCTTGCGCGCCAGGATCTGCTGGCGCGAGACTTCGGCCTGCAGCTCGTTGAACAGGGTCTGTTCTTTTTTCAGCTCGTCTGTCAGGTCGGGCGATTCCAGCACGGCCAGTACCTGCCCCTTTTTGACGGTGTCGCCGGCGTGTACCTTCAGCTCCACGGTGGAGGTGGAAGTGGAGTACAGCGTGGGGCTGACGGCGGCGACGATGCGGCCATTGACGGCGGCGTCGCGGATCAGGGTGCCGCGCGTGACTTCGCCGATGCGCAGGCGGGCGGCGTTGACGGATTGCTCGCTGCTGCTCCAGCCCTTGGCCAGCACGGCGGCGGAGGCGGCCAGCGCCACGCCGACCGCCAGCAGCACCAGCTTGCGGCGCGTCTTCATGCCGGCCGGGGCGGCGATCACTTGGTCCTGGTGTGAGGTGTCGCGAATCATATTCTTGTCCTGGTGTTGGTGATTTGGTCAATCTTGCTTATGCATGAAGCGTGCCAGTGACTAAGTGATTGATTTTTATAGTGTCCGTTCGCCAACGACCGCTGTCCGCCAGCGTCCACGGGCGTCCGCCCCGGTGTGGCGGACTACTTGTTTTTTTGGTAAGCGGCTATACTTATGGGCTTGTGTTTATGGCAAGGGGTGTGGCTGTGGAGTATCCGTTCCCGGAGAGCGCACTGAGGCGCTACGATGAGCTGGCCGGTGCGCAGGGCAATGGTGCGGTGGACGCGCAAACGGCGCAGGACATGCTGCTGCCGTCCTACCTGGCAGCGCTGGGGGCCGGTGCCAGCATCTTTGGCCGCCAGATGCTGTACCGCCGCCTGCGGCGTGGGCTGGACGCGGATGCGCTGTCCGCCACGCGCCGCCGTGTGGCGGCGCTGCTGGCCGGGGGCGGCGCCCTGGAGCGCGCGCAGGAAGCCATGCAAGTGCTGCGCCGTGCTTCCGCCGAGGTGACCGAGTCGATCTTCGTCGCGGATGCCGCCGACGGCGCCGCTTCCCCGCTGCCGCCCGTGCCGCGCTGGCCGTCCTGTCTGTGGCTGCTGCCGCTGGCCTTTTTCGCCAGCTTGGCTGCCAGCTTTTTCTGGTTGCCGGCGCTGGTGCCGACCGTGCTCTTGTCGCTGGCCCTGATGGCGATCCAGATCTCGCACCAGGCGCGCATGCAGTACTGGGATGGCATTGCGCAAGCGCTGCAATTGCAGCTCTACGTCCATAGCCAGCAAGCCGGTGCGCCCGGCGCGCAGCAAGCGGCCCAGCTGCGCGGCCAGCTTGCGGCGGGAGCCGCCGAGGCGGTGCCCGGCGTCGCCGAGTATGCGAACTGGCTGATGCAAGCGAACCTGAAGCGCTATTACAAGACGCGTGGCCTGGTGCGCGAGCACGCTGCTTTCCTGCGCGAGAGCTACGTGCTGGTGGCCAACCTGGATGCCGACCTGGCGCTGGCGCGCCACCTGTCGCAGCAGGGGCTGTGGTGCTGGGCGGAGGAGGGCTGGGAGCAGGAGATCCAGCTGCAGGCGGTGACCCACCCTTTGCTGCCCGACGCCGAGGCGCTCGACCTGTCGCTGGAAGGCAAGAGCGCCTTTATCAGCGGCCAGAATGGCATCGGCAAGAGCACCCTGCTGCGTACGGTCGGCCTTAACCTGCTGACCGCGCGCGGCTTCGGCTTCTGCTACGCAGCCCAGGCGCGCGTGCCGAACCTGCCGGTGTTTGCCAGCATGCAGAACGAAGACGCGCTGGCCGGCGGCGAAAGCCTGTACCAGTCGGAGCTGCGGCGCGCGCATGAATTGCTGGCGCTGGCGCGCCAGCCGCAGCGCGCCGTGTACATCATCGACGAAATCTTTCGCGGCACCAACCACATGGAATCGGTATCCGCTGCCGCGGCCGTGCTGGAGGAGCTGGCCGCGCAAGGCACGGTGCTGGTGTCGTCGCACAATGTGGTGCTGGCGCGCCTGCTGGACCGGAGCTGCGTTCCGCTGCTGGTGCAAAAGCGCGCCGGCCGGCTGGTGCTGACGCCGGGCGTGCTGAGTGAAACCAATGGCCTCACCCTGCTGGCACAGTCCGGCTTCGACCCCGCCATCGAACAGCGCGCGCGCGAAGTCTACAAGAGCCTCACGGGCCGCTTGCTGTCGGTCTGATTTTGCTTACTTCCAGTCGACGACCTGGCTGTCCATGCGGCCGACGCGGGCGAAGTAGGGGCTGTTGCCGAATAGCGGTGCAGCTTGCTGCAGGTAATCCCTGGCATCGACCGTGATTGCCGACGTGTCGTTGTCATACTTGCGCAGGCCGGCCAGGACTTCCTGCGTGCTGGCGGCAAAAAACTCTTGCAGCGAGTTGGCCAGGCGGTTGCAGCCGACACCGTGGCACATATCGTAGACCGCGCCGTAAGAAGGCGAGGAGGAGATGCAGTTCACCACGAGATAGGAACCGCAGCCATCCTGCATGATAGGCAGGAAACCGTATGGCCAGTAATCCGGGTTCTCGCTGCCGCCGCAGAACGCCGCGTCTTCGTAATGGCTGATGCTGTCCTGCAGCGATAGCGCGAACATGCCCCATGCCAGGGGCGGCTCAAACAAATCGAGATCGTCCATGACGTCGTCGTCGTAGTCGTCGACGCGGGCGAAAAAATGGGCCAGGTCGTCAAACGGCGTGACGTCCCTGAGCTTCTTCAATCCTTCGATGTCCACCGCCGCGCAAGGCTTGAGCGCGCGCGGGGTGGCCGATCCGTTTTCCTGGATCGTTTTCAGGTAGTGGTCCAGTACTGCTGCAAATGTCTGCGCCATATTCAGGCCGCTGCGGGCTGCGCGTGCGCGCCGCGCTTGCGCCAGCGCAGCCAGAGTTTGGTCAGGCCGTACATAATCGCCAGCATGGCGATCCACGCCAGGTAGACCACGGCCAGCGAGGGTTCATAGCCTTTCGGCAGGGTGAAGCCGGCCGGGCCGCCTTCCGGCAGCGCGCCGTAGCGCAGCAGGAAGTAGGGGCCGGCCATAAAGTGGATCATGGCAATGTGTACAACGTAGAAGAACATTGGCGTGGCGCCGAACAGCATCAGCAGCGGCACCGGCCGCAAACGTTCGAACCAGGCCAGCAAGGGCAGGGCGATACCGAGCGTGACGCACAGGTAGAGCAGCGAGGGCGGGTACTTGTGCACGCGCATGAATGAGATGAAGTCCCACACCAGGCCGCGTCCCTGCGCCGACCATGGGTCGGGATCGCCGTAGAAGTTCCCGCTGCGCAGCAGCGCAAACGCCAGCAGCAGCACGGCGCCCGCACCGAGCAGGAAGCGCTGGCGGCGCACCGCGTCCCAGCGGAACACCGGACCCAGTGCGTAACCGGCCGCGATCAGGCCAAGCCACGGCATCAGCGGATAGGCGATATACACGCCGTAGTTGCCGGCCACCGGCCAGAAGCCGCGTTCATGCCAGGCCAGCCACAGGGGATGGCTGGAGTGGATAGTGTCGAGCAGGTTATGCGGCAGGATCAGCAGGGCGGCAATGGCGGCAATGGCCGGCATGGGCAGCCACACCAGCGCGGCCAGGAAGACCATGCCCATCCCCAGCGCCCACAGCACCTGCAGGATGGTGACGCTGTAGCCGAACTGCCAGCTGAAGCTGATCCAGGTCGCCTCCAGCACGACCAGCAGCAGGCCGCGCGTGAGCAGGTAGCGCGACAGGGCGGGCACGCCGTCCCTGCCGCCGCGCAGGTAGGCCGAGCAGCCTGCCAGCAGCACGAAGGTAGAGGCGCACAGGTGCGTGATCCAGCGCGTGGCGAACCACAGCGGCGTGGTCTTGGCCAGGTCTTCCGGATCGAACAGCGCAGGACCGAAGAAGTCGCGCGTATGGTCCAGTGCCATCAGCACGATCACCAGACCGCGCAGCATGTCGATGCTTGCAAGCCGCGAGCTCTTTTCCATCGCCCTGCCCCTGTTGTTTATTTCTTGCTATTGTCGTGGGCCGGGCTGCCTTGGGCAAGCGATTTGCCGGTCAGCTGTTGCATCGTCCACGATTGCAGCGCCGGCGTGTCATGGATCGCGCCCGGATACGGGATGTGCGGGACGTAAGCCGCGTTGTGCGCGCGTGTCCGGCCGCGATAGACCTTCTGCGCCATCGAGAAGCGACCCAGGCCACTGGGCAGGGGCAGCGGCCGCACGTCCATATACACCGTGTCGGCGCCGGTGGTTTCTCCCAGGTGCACGGTGCCTGGCACGGCCAGCGCGTAATCGGCAAAGTCCAGGCAGGAGCTGGCGCAGCCCGACTGCGTGACCAGCGCGATGCGCGCGGTCGACAGCGGGGCCGCCTTCGTGCTGGCGGCCTTGCCCGCCGGCGCTGCTGCGTCCTCGCCCTGGCGCACGAAGGGCCGGCCCTGTTCGATGGCTTGCTGCATGCGGCGCTGCAGCGACTCCCACTGGGCCAGGTCCTTGTGGCCGGCGCCATACTGGCGCGTAAGGCGCGGCAGGAGGCCGTCGCGGATATAGGCCAGGTTGCCCGCGCTGGCCCGCCATTCGGCATAGCCTGCGCTGCGGGTCTGCTGCTGCAGGTATGCGTCGCCCACCAGGCCGGCCAGCACGCGCCAGCCCCAGGCCGAGTTGCCGCCGCTGTTGCCGCGCGTATCGAACACCACCAGTTCCGCATTGCGCAGCGATGGCATGCGCGCGGCCACGTCGTTGAGCTGCTTGACCTGCGCGTCGTTGGGCTGGAATTGCGGCAGGCGCACCCAATAGGCGCCGGGCCGGATTTCCGTGATGCTGCTGTCCTTGCCCAGCCGCGGCTGCATGGTCTGCAACAGCGTTTCGAACTTGAACTGGGCGAACTCGCGCCAGTTGAGCGCAACTTCCCGCGTGGCGCCTTCGATGGCGAAGGTGCAGCGCGCATACTCCGGGTGCACGTCCTGCTCCACCACCGCCAGCACGCGGCTCGCGAGGTCGGTCTTGAGCCAGTCGAGCTGGCGGTTGTTGAACGCACCCGGTACCAGGTCTTCCTCGATCAGGGTGTCGACCTGGCGCCCGTCGCAGGCCAGCAGCTCGGCGCCGGCTGGCACCGCGGCCTCCTCGCTGTGGCCGACCACGTAGCGCTTGCCCTGGCGCTGCAGCAGCATGCCGGCCCAGCGCACCGCATCTTTCTCGTAGCGATAGGTGAGCCACATATGGCCGTCGGCAAAGCCGGCGAAGTAGCGCCGCAGCAGCACTTGCGCGTCGTGCAGCGAGCGCACATTGGGCAGCGCCGCCACGGCTTGCGCATAGCCTTGCTCGGCCCAGGCGCGGAAATACGGGTTGTCCGGGTCGACCATGCCGGGATGGTCGGCACGCACGGTCTGGTAGACAAAATCGAGGTCGGCTTTGGCCAGGTCGGCCCAAGGGGAGGCGGCCTGGGCCGCGCTGCAGGCGGCCAGCAGCAATGCGCCGGTGATGTGCTTGAACACGGGGGAATTCCTGTTGAAAAATAGGCAAGCGTACTATACTGGCAAATTATCAAATCGTCATCCCGGAACCCGTATGCGTCTCCTGCTCACGCTGTTGTTGCTCATCTCGAACAGTGTGCCCGCCTTCGCACGCTGCGAGGCTGGCCCTATCCACGAAAGGCGCTTCATCGAAGCCGGCGGCATCCAGCAATGGCTGACCATCGATGGCAGCAACTGCGCCAACCCGGTCGTGCTGTATGTGCATGGCGGCCCGGGCAACCCGCTCACGCCGTACGGCGAGGGTTTGTTCAAGGCCTGGCGCGAGCGTTACACCGTGGTGCTGTGGGACCAGCGCGGTTCCGGCATGACGTATGGCGCCAACCCGCCGCCGGAAGGCACGCCGCTCAGCATCGAGCAGTTGCGCGACGACGGCCTGGCCGTGGCGCAGCAGGTGGCGCAGCACCTGGGCCAGCGCAAGCTGATCCTGATGGGCAGCTCCTGGGGTTCGGTGCTGGCGGTGCATATGGCGAAGGCGCGTCCGGAGCAGTTCCACGCCTATGTCGGCGTGGCGCAGGTGGTCGACGGGAACGAGAACGGGGTGGATGCCTACCGCGCCGTGCTGGCGCTGGCGCGCCAGGCCAATGATGCCGAACACCTGCCGCGCCTGGAGGCGCTTGGCACCCCGCCGTGGACCAACCCGCGCAACTTCGGCATCATGCGGCGCGCCATCCGCAAATACGAGAACCTGGCGACCGATGCCCCACCCAAGCAATGGTGGCAGCCGGAAGCGATCTACGCCACGCCCAAGGCGATGGCCGATTATGAGGCGGGCGAAGACTACTCCTTCCTGCAGTTTGTCGGCCTGCGCGGCGACGGCATGCAATCGAAGATCGACCTGTATGCGCTGGGCACCGACTTCAAGCTGCCGGTCTACCTGGTGCAGGGCGAGCGCGACCTGCTGACCTCGGCCGCTGTGACGCGCCGCTACTTCGAGCGCATCCAGGCGCCGCGCAAGGAGCTGGTCCTGGTGCCGCGCGCCGGCCACGACCCGAACCAGCCGCTGATGGATGCCCAGTTCAACGTGCTGGAGCAGCGCGTGCGGCCAACGCTGTAATTTCTGTCTTGACAGAAATTAATGTAAGGATAGAATGACAGGCATGGAACTGAAACCGATTGCCGAACGATTTGTACTGCACTGGGGCGAGATGGGTTCGCGCTGGGGCGTCAACCGCACCGTGGCGCAAATCCACGCCTTGCTCTACCTGGCGGCGCGCCCGATGGACGCCGAGGAAATCCAGCACACGCTGGGCGTGGCGCGCTCCAACGTCAGCAACAGCCTGAAGGAGCTGCAGTCCTGGAACCTGGTCAAGGTGGTGCACCTGAAAGGCGACCGGCGCGACCACTTCGAAACCTCGACCGATGTGTGGGAGCTGTTCAAGCTGATCGTGGCGGGCCGCCGCCAGCGCGAAATCGACCCGACGGCGGTGGCGCTGGCGGAGTGCCTGGCCAACCCCGCCATCGCGGAGGAGGATGAGGGGACGCGCGAGCGCATCGCGGAAACCTTGAAGTTCATTGAAATCATGGCGACGCTGTCGGATGAACTGCTGCGCTACAAACCGGAGACTTTGATGAAGACGCTGGGCGTCAGCGCCAAGATCAGCCGGGCCGTGCGCGGCAAGCGCTGAGCGGAGCTGTAAGCAGCGGGCAGCAATGCCCGTTTTTTTGAGGTTGTTATTTCTGTTTGTACAGAAAATACTGTCACAAGGGAGATGCATATGCTGATCGTCGTTGAAATCCTGGTACCCCTGCTGGCCGGCCTGCTCGTCAGTCTTTACCTGCGGCGCGCCCTGTGCAGCCTGCTGGTCGATGTGTGCGGGACGGCGGCCCGCTCCGATTTCTGGGTACGATTGACCACCATCCAGGTGATTGCCTTCCCGCTGCTGCTGGCGCTGGGGTTCGGCATCAGCGGCCGGGCTGACGCGAGCGCCGAAAGCGTCCTGCGCATGGCGCTGATCATGACCACGGCGGGCATCGTGGCCGGCGTCGCCATTGTCGGCCGCAGCATTGCGAAATCGATTCCGAAGGGGGCGAAATGAACATCCTTGTGTGCGGGGCCTCGGGTTTTATCGGCAGCGCCGTGTGCGCGCGGCTGGCGGCGGCCGGGCACCGCGTGCTGCGCGGGGTGCGCCACGCGGTGCACCCGGACGATGTCGCCATCGACTACAGCAAGGACGTGCAGCCGGCCGCCTGGCGCGAGCGGCTGCGCGGCGTGGATGCGGTGGTCAACGCGGTCGGCATCATCCGCGAACAGGGCGCGGCCAGCTTCGAAGCGCTGCATGCGCGCGCGCCGGCGGCCCTGTTTGCGGCCTGCGCCGAAGCGGGCGTGCGGCGCGTGGTGCAGATTTCCGCGCTCGGCGCGGCGCATGGCGACACGCCTTATTTCACCAGCAAGCGCGCCGCGGATGAGGCCCTGATGGCGCTGCCGCTGGAATGGATCATCCTGCGCCCCTCGCTGGTGTTCGGGCCGGACGGCGATTCGGCCGCCATGTTCTGCCAGGTGGCCAGCATGCCCGTGATGGCGGCGCCGGCGCTGGGCGGGGCGCGCTTCCAGCCGGTCCACGTGGACGACCTGGCGCAGGCGGTGCTGGCCGCGCTCGACCCGGCCACGCCGGCGCGGCGCGTGATCGACGTGGCCGGGCGCGACGCGGTCAGTTACGACGCCATGCTGGCCGGCTATCGCGCCGCGATGGGCTTCGCGCCGGCGCCCGTGCTGCATATCCCGGCGCCGGCCATGGCCCTTGCCGCCCAGGTGGCGGGCCAGGTTCCGGGCGTGCCGCTGACGCCGGACAACTGGCGCATGCTGCGCGCCGGCAGCGCGCTGGCGCCGGACGACCAGGCCGGGCCTGCCGCGCTGCGCCAGCTGCTGGGGCGCGCGCCGCGCGCATTGGCCGAGTTCATGGCGCCGGCCGAGGCGGAGCTGCTGCGCCTGCGCGCGCTGGCCGGCTGGCGCAACATCCTGCTGCGCGCGACGCTGGCCCTGGTCTGGCTGGTCACGGCCGTGGTCAGCGCCTTCATCTACCCGCAGGCTGACAGCCTGGCCCTGCTGGCGCGCGTCGGCCTGGAAGGGCCGCTGGCGCTGCTGGCGCTGTACGGTGCGGCGGCGCTTGATGCTGCCTTCGGCATCGCCACGCTGGCCTGGCCGCGCCGCGCGCTGTGGCTGGCGCAGGGCGCCCTGATCCTGGGCTACAGCGCCGTGATCGCGGCCTGCCTGCCGGAGTTCCTGTGGCACCCCTTCGGGCCGCTGCTGAAGAATCTGCCGATCCTGGCCATGCTGGTGCTGCTGTACGCGGAGGAGAAGTAGTGGACTACCTGACGGTCAAGACCATCCATATCCTGTCCTCGGTGCTGCTGGTGGGCACCGGCTTCGGCACCGCCTTCTACCTGTTCTTCGCCAACCGCTCCGGTTCGGTGGAAGCGATCGCAGTGGTGTCGCGCCTGGTGGTGCGCGCCGACTGGTGGTTCACCACGCCGGCCGCCATCGTGCAGCCGCTGTCGGGCGCCTGGATGATCCACCAGGCCGGCTACCCGCTGGACGCCTTGTGGCTCAAGGCCTCGCTGGCGCTGTACCTGCTGGCCGGCGTGTGCTGGCTGCCGGTGGTGTGGCTGCAGATCCGCATGGGGCACATGGCGCTGGCCGCCCACGCCGCCGGCGCGCCGCTGCCGGCGCAGTACTGGCGCTACGCGCGGCGCTGGGAGCTGCTCGGCTATCCCGCCTTCATCGCCATGCTGGCGGTGTACTGGCTGATGGTGCACAAGCCGCTGTGAGGCTTGCCCGATCCTGCCGGCGCCGGGCAGGATCAGGCAAGTCATATCCAGCTTTAGGCATTCACGCGCCAGCGCGTCGGGAGTTTAATGACTGCATGCCGGTCCGCCGGAAACCACGCAAAGGAATGCATCATGCCCAAGAAGATCCTGGTCGTCCTGACCGCCACTGAGAAATACCCGCAAATCAACCGCGCCACCGGCATCTGGCTGGGGGAGGCCGTGCACTTCGTGAAGGTGGTGCAGGAAGCCGGCTACCAGGTTGACTATGTGACGCCGCCCGGCGGTTATACGCCGATCGACCCGCACAGCCTGGCGCTGGCGGAGCCGCTGGACTGGGCCTGGTACCACGACCGGGATTTCATGAACCGTCTGGGCGCTACGCGCAAGCCGGCCGACGTGCGCGCCGGCGATTACGCCGCGATCTACTATGTCGGCGGCCACGGCGTGCTGTGGGACTTTCCGGACAATGCCGAGCTGCAGGCGCTGGCGCGCGACATCTACGAGCAGGGCGGCTATGTGGCGTCGGTCTGCCACGGTGCGGTGGGCTTGCTGAACATTCGCCTGTCCGATGGAACGCTGCTGGTGGCGGGCAAGCAGGTGACCGGCTTCTCGGACGAGGAGGAGCGCCTGGCGGAACTGGACCAGTACGTGCCCTTCCTGACCGAAACCGAATTGCGCAAGCGCGGCGCGCACTACGCCAAGGCGGAGCAGCCATGGCAGCCGTTTGCCGTCGCGGACCAGCGCCTGGTGACCGGCCAGAACCCGGCCTCCGGCGCGGCGGTGGCGCAACTGCTGCTGCAGCAGCTGGGAGCCTGAGGCCATGATGGACGCGATTGAAATCAGCCAGCCCGGCGGGCCCGAGGTGCTGCGCCTGGTGCGCCGCCCGCTGCCGCAGCCGGGTCCGGGCCAGGTCCTGCTGCGCCATATCGCGGCCGGCGTTAACGGGCCCGATGTCATGCAGCGCAAGGGTTTGTACGATCCGCCGCCGGGCGCGCCGGACATCCCCGGCCTGGAGGTGGCGGGCGAAGTGGTGGCGCTGGGGCCGGGCGTGGACGGCCTGCGGGCCGGCGAGCTGGTCATGGCGCTGGTGCCGGGCGGCGGCTACGCGCAGTACGGCGTGGCGGACGCCGGGAACGTGATGCCGGTGCCGCCCGGCCTGCCGCCTGTTGCCGCGGCGGCGCTGCTGGAAACCTTCATGACGGTCTGGCTGAACATGTTCCAGCGCGGCCGCTTGCAGGCCGGGGAGACGGTGCTGCTGCACGGCGGTGCGTCCGGCATTGGCACTACGGCCACCATGCTGGCCAAGGCCTTTGGCGCGCGCCGCATCATCACCACCGTGGCGACGGCAGCGCAGCGCGACGCCAGCCTTGCCTTGGGCGCCGACGTGGCGGTACTCTACAAGGAGCAGGACTTTGTCGCGGAAACCATGCGCGCCACCGGCGGCCATGGCGCCGACCTGGTGCTGGACATCATCGCCGGCGAGTATGTCGCGCGCAATTACGCGGCGGCGGCAATGGATGGCCGCATCGTGCAGGTTGGCGTGATCGCCGGCGCCGCGCCGCAGCTGGACCTGTTCCCGATGCTGAGCAAGCGCCTGACCCACCTTGGCTCCACGCTGCGCGCGCGCAGTGCGGCCGATAAGGCGGCGCTGATGGCGCAGCTGCGGCAGCACGTCTGGCCCCTGTTGCAAAGCGGCGCGGTGCGGCCGCAGGTGTACCGCACCTTCCCGCTGGCGCAAGCGGCGCAGGCGCACCGCCTGATGGATTCGGGCACGCATTTCGGCAAGATCGTTTTGACCATGGAGGCTGCAGCATGAGTACCTATGTGTTCGCCAGCCTGCGCTGCCTCCCGGGCCAGCAGGCGGCGGTGCAGGCGGCGCTGGAGCGGCTGGCCGCCGCCAGCCGGCAGGAGCCGGGCTGCCGGCAGTACCGCCTGTTCGCCGCAGCCGAAGGCGCGCCCGGGCTGCACGTGTTCGAGGAATACGCCGACACGGCGGCCCTGGCGGCACACCGCGCGGCGCCGCATTACCGGGCCTACCGCGCATTCGTGGCGGATAAGCTGGCGGCGCCGGTCGAGGTGCAGCGGATGGCGGCGCTGTGAACAGCGCGGCGCTGGCGGCGCGACTGGCAGCCTTGCTGCCGCAGGACGGCAATGCCGGCACGGCCTTGCCGGGCGTGACCCTGATGCGCGCCGACCGCAGCAAGCCGCCCAGCGCCGTGCTGCAGCGTCCGACGCTGGTGTTCATTGCGCAGGGCCTGAAACGCGGCTTCCTGGGCGACGAGGTATTCCATTACGCGCCGGGGCAGTACCTGGTGGTGTCGGTGCCGCTGCCCTTTTATTGCGACACGGTGGTGAGCGGCGCGCCGATGCTGGCGCTGACGGTGGACATCGATATGGCCCTGGTGTTCGAGCTGCTGGGCAAGATGGCGCCGGCCGCGCCGGCCGACGGCCAGGACGGGCGCGGCATGGCGGTACTGGCGCTGGATGCCGGCGTGGCTGGCGTGGTGGAGCGCCTGCTGGACTGCCTGCCGTCGCCGGAGGAGGCGGCGGTGCTGGGCCCGCAACTGCTGCGCGAGCTGCACTATCGCGTGCTGCAGGGGCCGGGCGGGGCATGCCTGCGCGCGCTGGCGGCGCGCCACGGCAAGCTGGCGCCGGTGTTTGCCGCCTGCGAAACGCTGCAGCGCAGCTTTGCCGAGCCGCTGGACGTGGCGACCCTGGCACGCAGCGTGGCCATGAGCGCCTCGGCCTTCCACAAAGCCTTCCGTCAGGTGACCGGCATGTCGCCGGTGCAGTACCAGAAGGCGCTGCGCCTGCATAGGGCGCACGACCTGATCACCGGACGGGGCGCGGCTGCCGCGCAGGCCGGCTTTGCGGTCGGCTACGCCAGCGCTTCCCAGTTCAGCCGGGAGTTCAAGCGCCTGTTCGGCTATCCGCCCAGCGCCGCCGCCTGAGTCCTACTTATCCTGCTTCTGCGGCTTGCCCTTGTCCATCACTTCGCGGCAGTCGCCCTTCATGGTGGCGTTGTCGTAATTGGTCCAGCCGTAGCTGTCCACGACGCGCTTGTGCAGCTTGAAGTCCGGGTTGAGGAAAGACCACTCCGGCAAGTCGTCCGGGTAGCGGATGTCGGCCACGTCCAGCATGGTGTGGAAGAAATTTTCCGTGGCCAGCCTGGCCTTGCGGTTCTTGTGCAGGGCGGCCACTTTGGCGGGATAGCGTTCGCGGTACTGTTCCGAGTACCACATGAAGGCCGGCACGTGGAATTCGTACTGCGTATTGTGGCCGTGGAAGGCCAGCTTGCAGCTGCCGTCGTACAGGGTTTGACCGTGGTCGGCCACGTACACCAGGGAGGCCAGTTGCCCGGTGGCCTTCAGGTCGCCGATCACCTGCGCCAGGAACCAGTCGGTGTACAGGATCGAATTGTCGTAGCTGTTGTTCAGCTGCGGCTTGATCTTCAGGTCGGTGTACACCGGCTTGTCGATGCCGAACAGCGAAGGTTGCCACTTGTCGAATTCCTTCGGGTGGCGCTGGCTGTAGTTCCAGTGGCTGCCCAGCGAGTGCAGCACGATCAGCTTCTTCGGCGAAGGATCGGCCAGGGCGCGCTTGAGCGGCTCGAACAGCACGTCGTCGAAGTTGGAGTTGTTGGTGAAGCCGCCCAGGTTGAGGAACTGGATCACGTCCGCCTCCTTGGCGAACACCGAGACCGGCGTGTCGTACTGGCCGAAGGAGATCTGGTTCGACAGCCACCAGGTCTTGAAGCCCGCTTCCTTATAGGCGGTGATGAAGGACTTTTCGCTGAAGCCGTCCTTCAGGCTTTGCGTGGCCGGCTTGCGTGAGATGATCACCGGCACCGAGAGGCGGGTGGCGGAGACCGAGGTGATCACGTCCGACAGCGCCACCAGGTTGCCTTCCTTGCCCAGCAGCGGATTGGTTTCGCGCTTGTAGCCGTTCAGGCTCCAGCGGTCGTAGCGCGACGATTCGCCCAGCACCATCACCACGATTTCCGGCGCGGCCGTGCCATCGAGCTGGCGTGCGCCGAAGCTGAAGCTGGCGCTGCGTTCGTTCAGCTGCGACAGGTAGCGCCGCTCTTTATAGAAGTCGTAGCCGCGCGCGGCCAGGCCGAATGGCCAGGATTCGATGAAGGCTTTCGGCTCCACCGGCACCCGGGCCCAGTGCGGCAGGGGCGGACCGGGCAGGCGCAGGGTGCGCGCGCCCGCTACTGCGGCGCGCGCCGGGTCGCTGGCCTCGTCCTCCGCCTCCTCGCTGGCGCTGGCGCTGGCGGATGTGCCGGCGCCGGCCGATGCCGCGGCGATGCCAAATTCATAACCCCAGGCCGACACTGCGGCAAGCAGCACCAGCATGGCCAGCGCCACCCAGCGCGAACCGTCATGCCAATCGAGCTCGCGCGTCTGGCGCGCGGCGCGGAAGCAAAGCACCCACCACGCCGCCACGCCGATCATCACGGCCGCCATGGTCCACACTTTCTGGCCCAGGAATTCAAGCGCTTCGCGCGGGCTGGTCTCGGCCAGGATGCCCAGGTGGTGGGTGGAAATGCCCTGGCCATAGAACACGAACAGGTAAATCTCGGTCGGCAGCGCGAGGAAGGCGGGAATCAGCAGCCAGTGGAAATAGGCCGGCCGCTTGAACAGCGCCCACACGGCCACCCAGGCCACCAGCTCGATGCCGAGCAGCTGCCACGGCTGCTCGACGGGCTTGCCCAGCAGCAGGGGCACGAACGGCACTGCCGACAGGGCCAGGTAGCTGAGGAGGATAAACAGGTGGGCAGGGCGCAGCAGCAGTCGCATTACAGGCTGGAAAGGACAAAAATGAACGTTATTATGAGGGGAATGTCGCGCCTGCGGGCGGCGAAATGCTGCCACTTAATTCAGCAAATTGGTTGACTGAGCGGTTAACCGGGTATATACTCGCGAGTTCTCAATTTAGTCTGCGCATCGTATACGCCTCGTTTTGAGTGACGTTCAGCGCGCCCTAAGAGATACCGTTTTAGCCCCCGGGCAGCACTGCCCGGGTTGTCAATGCTGTAATTTTGTTGGATTTAAAACGATGCCAACCATCAATCAATTGATTCGCAGCCCACGTACCAAGCTGGTCGTGAAGAGCAAATCGCCGGCACTTGAAAACTGCCCGCAAAAGCGTGGCGTGTGCACCCGCGTGTACACCACCACTCCTAAGAAGCCTAACTCGGCACTGCGTAAAGTTGCAAAAGTGCGCCTGACCAACGGCTTCGAAGTGATTTCGTACATCGGCGGTGAAGGCCACAACCTGCAGGAACACTCGGTTGTGCTGATCCGCGGCGGTCGTGTAAAAGACTTGCCAGGTGTGCGTTACCACATGGTCCGTGGCTCTCTGGATACCCAGGGCGTTAAAGACCGTAAGCAAGCTCGCTCCAAGTACGGTGCGAAGCGCGCTAAAGCCGCTAAGAAGTAATTCTTGCAATTTAATTGAGTTGAGGCGGTCGCGAGACCGAGTAAGTGGAAGGCTATGATGGCCTCCGCGAGTGCTACTAAAGAGGCACTCAACTGAAGACAGGAAGGAAATAACATGCCACGTCGTCGTGAAGTACCCAAGCGCGAGATTCTGCCGGATCCAAAATTCGGTAGCACCGAAGTCGCTAAATTCGTTAACGTTCTGATGCTGTCCGGCAAGAAGTCGGTTGCAGAAAACATCATCTACGGTGCGTTCGACCACATCCAGCAGAAGTCCGGCAAGGATCCTCTGGAAGTGTTCTCCGCAGCAATCAACAACGCCAAGCCACTGGTTGAAGTGAAGTCCCGCCGCGTTGGCGGTGCGAACTACCAGGTGCCGGTCGAAGTGCGCCCAGTGCGCCGCCTGGCTCTGTCCATGCGTTGGCTGCGCGAAGCCGCTAACAAGCGCTCCGAAAAGTCCATGCCACAGCGTCTGGGCGGTGAGCTGATGGAAGCCGCGGAAGGCCGTGGCGGTGCAATGAAGCGCCGTGACGAAGTCCACCGTATGGCTGAAGCGAACAAAGCGTTCTCGCACTTCCGCTTCTAATACGTTTGGCCGGCCATCCGTGGCCGGCCTTGTTCAAGCCGGGCGCATTTTTGTTCTGAAGATGCTGCTCGGTTTTGTCCATTCAAAGATTTAGGATCAATTATGGCCCGCAAGACCCCCATTGAGCGCTACCGTAATATCGGTATCTCCGCTCACATCGACGCTGGTAAGACCACCACCACCGAACGCGTCCTGTTCTACACCGGCGTGAACCACAAGATTGGTGAAGTGCACGACGGCGCCGCCACCATGGACTGGATGGAGCAGGAACAAGAGCGCGGCATTACCATTACCTCGGCAGCGACCACCTGCTTCTGGTCTGGTATGGCGAACAACTTCAAGCCGCACCACATCAACATCATCGACACCCCAGGGCACGTTGACTTCACCATTGAAGTTGAGCGCTCGATGCGTGTTCTGGACGGCGCCTGCATGGTTTACTGTGCAGTGGGCGGCGTGCAGCCACAGTCGGAAACCGTGTGGCGCCAGGCTAACAAGTACAAAGTCCCGCGTCTGGCTTTCGTGAACAAGATGGACCGTACCGGCGCCAACTTCTTCAAAGTCTACGAGCAGATGCGTGCCCGCCTGAAGGCCAACCCAGTGCCGATCCAGGTACCAATCGGCGCCGAAGACAACTTCGCCGGCGTGATCGACCTGGTCAAGATGAAGGCCATCATCTGGGACGACGCGTCCCAGGGCATGAAGTTCGACTACAAAGACATTCCAGCTGAACTGGTGGACACCGCTCAAGAGTGGCGCGAGAAGATGGTCGAAGCGGCCGCTGAATCGTCCGAAGAGCTGATGAACAAGTACCTGGAAGAAGGCGACCTGTCCGAAGAAGAGATCAAGACCGCCCTGCGCAAGCGCACCATCGCTTCGGAAATCGTTCCGATGATGTGCGGCACCGCCTTCAAGAACAAAGGCGTGCAGGCGATGCTGGACGCGGTGGTTGAGTTCCTGCCATCCCCAGTGGACATCGACGACGTGGCTGGTACCGACGAAGACGAACAGCCAGCAACCCGTAAGGCATCGGACGACGAGAAGTTCTCCGCGCTGGCATTCAAGATCATGACCGACCCGTTCGTCGGCCAGCTGGCCTTCTTCCGCGTGTACTCCGGCATGATCAACTCCGGCGACACCGTGCTGAACTCGGTGAAGAACCGTAAAGAGCGTCTGGGCCGTATTCTGCAGATGCACGCTAACCAGCGTGAAGAGATCAAAGAAGTGCGCGCTGGCGACATCGCCGCTGCCGTGGGCCTGAAAGACGTGACCACCGGCGAAACCCTGTGCGATCCTTCCTCGATCATCGTCCTGGAGCGCATGGTGTTCCCAGAGCCAGTGATCCAGCAGGCAGTTGAGCCGAAGACCAAGTCCGACCAGGAAAAGATGGGCCTGGCCCTGAACCGCCTGGCACAGGAAGACCCTTCGTTCCGCGTGAAGACCGACGAAGAATCCGGCCAGACCATCATCGGTGGTATGGGCGAGCTGCACCTGGAAATTATCGTTGACCGTATGAAGCGCGAATTCGGTGTGGAAGCGACCGTTGGCAAGCCACAGGTTGCATACCGCGAAACCATCCGCAAAGCGGTGGTCGATTCCGAAGGCAAGTTCGTCAAGCAGTCCGGCGGTCGCGGCCAGTACGGCCACGCTGTGCTGACCATCGAACCACAGGAAGCCGGCAAGGGCTTCGAGTTCGTCGACGCGATCAAGGGCGGTACCGTTCCACGCGAATACATCCCTGCGGTTGAAAAGGGTGTGCGTGAAACCCTGAACAGCGGCGTGCTGGCAGGCTACCCAGTGGTGGACGTGAAAGTCACCCTGACCTTCGGTTCCTACCACGACGTTGACTCGAACGAGAACGCGTTCCGTATGGCCGGTTCCATGGCATTCAAAGAGGGCTGCAAGCGCGCATCCCCAGTGATCCTGGAGCCAATGATGGCTGTGGAAGTCGAGACTCCGGAAGACTACGCCGGTACCGTGATGGGCGACCTGTCGTCCCGCCGCGGTATGGTGCAGGGCATGGACGAGATCCCAGGCGGCGGCGGCAAGATCATCAAGGCGGAAGTTCCTCTGTCCGAGATGTTCGGCTACTCGACCATCCTGCGTTCCGCGACCCAGGGCCGCGCGACCTACACCATGGAGTTCAAGCACTACTCCGAGGCGCCTAAGCACGTGATCGACGCAATCGTCACCGCTAAAGCGAAGTAAAATTGATATTTACCCGGGCGGGGGAGATCCTCCCGCCTGGTTTGACCTTAAATCTAAAGTTCTGAGGAAGAATTAAAATGGCAAAAGAAAAGTTCGAGCGGACTAAACCGCACGTGAACGTTGGCACCATCGGTCACGTTGACCACGGCAAGACCACCCTGACCGCTGCAATCGCAACCGTTCTGTCGAAGAAGTTCGGCGGCG
>NZ_JAYSCO010000035.1:0-56349 GCF_041914865.1 Pseudoduganella sp.
CCAGCGGCGGCAGCACCGGCGGCTGCGGCGCCCAAGCCGGCGCGTGCCGCCGCCCCGGCGCGCGCCGCACGCCCGGCCCCGCGCGCCGCGGCCCGCCAGCCTGCGGGCGCGGACGACTGGGAAGAATTCTGAAGCCGGCGCGCGGGCCGGGCGCTCAGGCGCCTTGCCTGCGGCTATAGGCTGCCGCCGCCAGCCACGCCAGCACGCCGCCCAGCCCCCACGCCGCCGCGGTGGCCAGGGTAGCAGCGCCGTTGAAGCCGACCAGGTCGAGCCCCGCCACCTTGCTGGAATTGAGCGCCACATACCAGGTGAACAGGAACAGCGCGAGGAACAGCCGCGCGCCGCGCGTCAGCCCGCCCAGCAAGGCCGCGCCGGACGCCAGCGCCAGCACGCCTGCCGCCGCAGCGGCCGCACGCGCCGGCTCGGTGGCCGCCCAGCGCAGCGCCACCAGCGCCAGCGGCGCCGCCAGCACCAGGCTCGCGCACCACTGGCGCAGGAAGCGCCGCAGCGTCCCGCCCGGCAGCAGGGCCGTCATCGCATCGGCCCCATGCTGCCAGTCGCGCGGCGCGATGGCGCACACCACCACGCCCCAGCCCACCACGCCCACCTGCATCACGCCCGCCAGTTCCGGCGCGCCGGCCAGCAGCGCCGCCGCGCCCGTCGCCAGCAGCGCCAGGGCCGCCGCCGGCGACATGGCCAGCACCAGCGCCACCTCGGCCAGCACCTCGCCGGCGAAACCCGGCACGCGCATGGCCAGCGCCGGCAAGGGCCGCAGCAGCCAGCCCACCGGGCGCAAGGCGCGCTCGGCCAGCAGCAGCAGGCGGTTGCGGCGCGCCGCACGCTGGCGCACCCGGTCCGGCGAATAGCGGTGGAACAACAGCGCCGCCGGCAGCAGCACCAGCAGCGACAGCGCCAGCGTTGCGCAGCGCAGGCCAAGCGCAGGCCAGGTCCAGTGCGACTCCGGCAGCACGAGCGGCGCCAGCGCCGCGTCGAAGCCATTCCGCCCCAGGCTGAAATTGGTCGTCCCGTAATGCTCGCCCAGGGTGGTCAGCGCCACCGACAGGCCGGAAAAATCAAACAGCATGGGCCAGGTCGCGCCCGGATGCTCCATCACCCAGGCCAGCGTCGCGAGCTGCAGGCACCACAGGAAAAAGAACAGCACGTCGCCGCGCTTGCCGACCAGCGGCCCGAGGTTGTCGAACAGCACAGCGCACGCCGCGCAATAGCTGACCAGCGGCAGCAGCATCACCGCATACTCCTGCAGGTACACCAGCAGCTGCAGCGGGCCCTCGCCGCGCAAGGCATGCAGCGCCAGCGTCGAGCACAGGTACGCCAGCACCACCAGCAGCAGGTAGGCCACCCCGCCCAGCCAGCGCCCCAGCGACAGCAAGCCGTTGCCGGCACCGGTGGCCGCGATCACCGCGCCCATGCCGCTCTCCAGGTCCTGCGCGGTGCGCCCGCGCAGCAGGTAAAAGCCGGCCAGGCCGACCAGCATGCCGGCGATGTGGGCGCTGCCGAAGGCCAGCGCCTGGCTGGTGTAGAGCACGCGCCGGTGCTCGATCACCATCAACGTGACGCCCTCGGCCGGATCGGCGATCGCCAGCCAGCACAGGCCAACCGCCGCCAGCAGCACCACCAGCGTCGACAGGCGGCGCAGGCGCAGGCGCATCTCGTTCAGCGCGAGCACGCGCAGGGCATGCCAGCTCATGCCGCTTCCGCCAGCGCATAGCGCTGCGCCATCAGGGCCTCTTCCAGGCTCGGCTCGACCGCCTGCGCGCCGGCGAACGGCAGCCCGGGGTGCGCCACCCGCAGCTGCACCTGCGCGCCCTGGCGCTGCGCCTGCAGCACATGCAGCTGGCCGCGCAGGGATTCGTATTCCGCCGCGTCCACGCTGGCTTGCCACACCTGGCCGCGCGCACGCTGCAGGATCGTCTCCGGCGTCTCGAGCGCCAGCAGGCGGCCCTTGCGCATGATGGCCAGCTGCCCGGCGATGCTTTCCACGTCGGGCACGATATGGGTCGAGACGATCACCAGCTTGCCGAAGCCCAGCTCCGACAGCAGGCGCCGGAAGCGCAGGCGCTCCTCCGGGTCCAGGCCGGCCGTCGGCTCGTCCACGATCAGGATGTCGGGATCGTTCAGCAGCGCCTGCGCAATGCCCAGGCGGCGCCGCATGCCGCCGGAAAAGGAGGCCGCCGGGCGCGCCGCGTGTTCGGCCAGGTTGACCAGCTCCAGCAGGTGGCGGATGCGCGCCGGGTCGCGCACGCCCTTCAGCGCGGCAAAGTACTGCAGGCATTCCAGCGCCGACAGGTTGGGATAGACCCCGAACTCCTGCGGCAGGAAGCCCAGCCGGCGCCGCATCGCATCCGGCGTGCGCACGATATCGGCGCCGTCGAACAGGATGCTGCCGGACGTCGGCCGCGCCAGCGTCGCCACCAGCTGCATCAGGGTGGTCTTGCCGGCCCCGTTATGGCCGACCAGGCCGACCACCCCGGTGCCCAGAGTCAGCGACACATCATCCACCGCCTTCAGCTCGCGGTAGGCCTTGCAGACATTGCGCAATTCAAGCATGCGATCATCCCCCTTTTTATCAATGGGGCAACTGTAGCGGCCCGCGCCGGGCGGCGCAGCCGCGCTGCGACGAACGGTCGTTTCCGCCGGACGAATTGCATTAGTTTGCAACTAGTTTCACTAGTGGAAATTCCACTTGCATTTTCCCCACAGTTATCGCCGCTTCCAGGCAAATAGTCAGGCATAAAGCGGCTTTCCCGCCTGCAACAGGCATATAATGGGTCGCACACAACGCTCACGCCACACCAAGGACCCAAGTGCCAGGCTTTCCGGTTTCGACCATTACCAAGCGCCTCCACCAGCTGCTCGGCGCCTGCCTGCTTGCGCCGCTGTTTGCCCTGGCCCAGTCGCCGCTCGATGCCGACATCGCCCAGATCCGCGAGCAGGTGCGTTTCGTCCCCGAGAAGGCGCTGGTGCAGCTGCAGCAGATGGAAGCGCTGGCGCGCACCGCCCCGCCCCTGACCCGCGCCGAATTCCTGTCCCAACTGTCCCTGACCCACCGCAGCCTGGGCAAGTTCGACAGCGCCCTGCTGCTGGCCGAAGAACTGCATGCCTACGGCCGCGCGCAGGACAACAAGATCATCATCGCCAAGGGCCTGCTGACCAAGGCCTATGTGCGCTCGGCGATGAACGAGCGCCAGCTGTCGCACGAACTGGCGTTTGAAGCGGAAAAGCTGGCCAATGCCACCGGCGACCTGGTGCTGCGGGTGCAGGCCACCATCACCGCCGGCCAGAGCTACGCCGAGCAGGGCAACTACCCGGTGGCGCTGAACCGCCTGCAATCGGCCGTGGAGCTGGCGCAGAAGGTCAGCGACGACAGGGTGCCGCTGGCCAGCGCCCTGAACGCCCTCACCCTGCTATACACCCAGATGCGCGAGTACGACAAGGCGTGGGAAGCGCTGGCCGAGACCTTCGAGGTGTCGGAAGCGCTGAACTCGCCCGGCCGCATGTCGATCGCCAACAACACCGAATACGGCCTGGCCATCGACACCCGCCAGTACAAGCGCGCCATGCGGTCGCTGCTCAACAACCTGGAGCTGACGCGCAAGATCGGCGCCAAGCGCATGATCGCCACCACGCTGGTCAACCTGTCCGACATCAATCTGAAGCTGCACGAATTCTCCACCGCGCTGCGCTTTGCCAACGAAGCCGCCGCCGCCGCGCGCGAAGCCAGCGACGACAGCGTGGAGGCCACTTCCCGCATCAACGCCGGCCAGGCCTATATGGGCACCGGCAAAGTCGCCGAGGGCAAGAAGGCCTTCGCGCAAGGCATGGCCTACTTCGAGAAGACCGGCGACAAGCCCGAGCTGCAGGCCCTGCTGACCGAATACGGCCAGGCCCTGGAACGGGTGGGCGACTACCAGGGCGCGGTGCAGGCCTACCACCGCGAGCGCGCCATCTCGAACGAGCTGTTTGAAGCGCAGCGCAAGAAAGCCATGTGGGAGCTGCAGGAAAAGTACGACACCGAAAAGAAAAAGCGCCAGATCGAATCGCTGTCGCACGAGAACGAGGCCAAGAGCGCCGAGCTGACGGCGCGCCGCCTGCAGCAGCGCATCTGGTGGCTGCTGGCCGTGGTGTTCGCGCTGGCCGCCGTGATCGTCGGCCTGCTGTACCGCAAGGTGCGCCAGGCCAATGCCCAGCTGGAGGTGAAGAACCTGGAGCTGAAGGCGCAGTCCTCGCTCGACCCGCTTACTTCGCTCTACAACCGGCGCCACTTCCAGGAATACATGCGCACGCACAACCAGGTGGAGCGGCGCGGCGCCAACGGCGAGGATATCGTCGGCGCGCTGTTCCTGATGGACGTCGACCACTTCAAGCACGTCAACGACACCTACGGCCACGCCGCCGGCGACGCGGTGCTGAAGATGATCGCGGAAAGCCTGCGCGTGGCGCTGCGCGAGACCGACATGATCGTGCGCTGGGGCGGCGAGGAATTCCTGGCCTTCCTGCCGGCCATCCCGCGCAACGGCGTGGACGAAATCGCGCGCCGCATCCTGGGCTGCATCTCGTCGCAGCCGGTGCCGTTCCAGGACCACCTGATCCACGTCAACGTGTCGGTCGGCTTCGCCCCGTTCCCGCTGGCGCCGGGCGGCACGCCGCTGCCGTGGGAGCGCGCCGTCAACCTGGTGGACATGGCGCTCTACCTGGCCAAGGCCCACGGCCGCAACCGCGCCTACGGCGTGCGCGGCTTCGAGAACTTCGAGCAGACGTCGATGGAAGCCATCGAGCAGAACCTGGAACAGGCCTGGCGCGCCGGCTATGTCGACCTGACCCTGGTGCTGGGCGGCGCGCCCGACGAGCCGCCGCCCTCCAACGTGGTGCCGCTCAAGGCCAAATCGGGCAACTGACGGCGCTGGTGTTGCGTGCGAGGCGCGCTAGTCCTTGCCCTTGCGCGCCTCGCGCGCCGACTCCTGGATCTCCTTGCCGGCCTGCTCGACCTTCTCGCCGATCTTCTCGGTCGCCTGGTTCAGCTTTTCGCCCGCCTGCTGCGCCGCCGCGTCCAGCTTTTCGCCGGCCTGCTCCAGCTTCTCGCCGGCCTTCACGGCCGCCTGGTCGATCTCGCGCCCGGCCTGCTCGGCCGGCCCGATGCGCTTGTCCTCCGGCTTCTGGCAAGCGCTGGCAGCCAGCAGCAGGCAGCCCGCCAGCAGCACCCTGGTCATGCTTTTCATGGTCTCTCCTTTCCGTAAAGCATAAACAAAATCTTACGCTAGAATACCCGCATGGACGCGCACATTCCCATCCTGAAGCGGGCGGGCATGGTGCTGGTGGTGCTGGGCGCCTGCGACCTGCTGGCCATGCGGTCCGGCCTTTCCCTGCCCGGCGCGGCAGCCGGCATCGGTTTGCTGTGCGGCAGCCTGCACGTGGCGTCCGCCGTGCGCTGGCTGGCCGTGTTTGCCCTGTTCTCCCTCGGCGTGATGCTGCTGGCCTGGCCCCTGCTGCAGCCGGTCGACCTGACCCTGACCCAACTCAAACTGCAACCGCGCATGCTGCCCGCGCTGGCTGCCAGCGCCACCTGGCTGGTGCTGCTGCACTGGCTGTACCGCACGCTGGGCGCGCCCGCCGTGCTGGCCGCGCGCCGCGCCGCCGGCCACAAGCCGCGCCATATGGGCCTGCCGGCCGCCGGCGGCGCCGTGCTGTCGCTGCTGGCCTGCCTGCTGCTGTTCCAGCTGCTGAACGGCGAAGCGGCGCAGCGCGCGCGCCGCGCCGCCGAGCGCCAGTTCGGCCCCGACTACCGCTATCACGTGGCCGCGCTGCGCGTCTCGGACGGCGCCGGCGGCAAGCGGGTGGAGGGCCTGGTCATGGCCTGGAATGGCAGCGAAATCCGCAACATCCCCGTGGCGTGGCAGGAAGACGCTAGCGGCGGCCGATAAGCAGGGCGCCGACCAGCGCGGCCAGGCCGAAGACCAGCAAGGTGCTGGACAAGGCCAGGTTGAGGAATTTGGACAGGTTGAGCACCCCGAGCGCGGCCGCGCCGAGGAAGGCCATGGCGCAGAACATCAGCCAGCCGGCGGTCTCGGCGGCCGCCATTTCGGCGCCGTGCGCGCGGGCGTGGCGCCGGAAAATGTGGCGCAAAGCGTTGGATGCCAGCAACAACAAGAGGAAGACGCCAGCGGCGGCGAACAGGCTGTCCTGCATTTTGCCCTCCATCCCGGCCGGCACGATGCGCGGCCCCTGGAGGCTAATGGTAGCACCGCGCCTTAATCGGCGACGATCTTTTTCGGCGGCGGCGGCGGGGCGAAGGCGACGGTATCGCCTTCCGGCGCACTGTCCTGCGCGTCCGAGAACTCCAGCCAGCGGTCAAGGCTGGCGCGCCGGCGGATGCTGATGCCCTTGGTGCTGATGTAGCCGACCTGTTCGAAATTCTCCGGCTTGCACACCATCTTCGAGGTGGTGGGCAGGTTGTCCAGCAGGCGGTCGTACGCCTTGCGCGCCTTCTGTTCCCACTTGGCCAGGGTCGGCTCGTTGAAGCGGTTGCTCTCGTAGTAGATGGTCAGCGTGTGGTCATGGTTGCCAAAACCGACCACGGCCGCCCCCTTGCGCACGGCGGCCAGGATATCTTCCTTGATATTGGCGGTAGGGACGAAGACCGCCGCGCGGCTGTCCTCCTTGTCGGGCCGCTGCAGCGGCAAATCCTGGCCAAACTGTACACCCATTGCTGCTCCCCGCAAGATGGTGGTCCGGGCGATAAAAAAGTTTCTTCCCGGCTATATTTGTCCGATTCTACATCGGCCCCCTTCCCGGTACAAGCGGCGGCACGCCGTATAATGCGCAGGCCTCATCCTCTTTATAGCCGCAAAATGACGCCTTTTCCACCTGCCGCATGGGATTCCGCCGCCCGCCATGTGCGCGACCTGCTCGCCCACGCCATTGAATACGCCCCGCCGCAACAGGCTTTAGTGGTTTTCGACCAACGCAGCGCGCTGTCCGAAGTGCTGGCGGCGGCCTACCGCGCCGCCCTGCCGGCCGGCCGCTTCATCGATTTCGACACGGTGCAGCCGGACCAGGTGCTTGCGGCTTTCGAGCAACTACAGGCGGGCGACCTGGTGGTGCTGGTGCAGACCACCAGCTTCCGCCTGAACGAATACCGCATCCGCATGGAGCTGTTCAAGCGCGGGCTGAAGGTGATCGAGCACATGCACCTGTCGCGCATGCCGGGCGAACAAGGCCTGGTCTACATCGACGCCCTGGCCTACGACCCGGCCTACTACCGCGGCGTGGGCCACGCCCTGAAAGCGCGCATCGACCGCGCCCGTAGCGGGGTGGTGGAAAGCGGCGGCGAACGGCTGGTGTGGGCCTCGCCGTTCGAGGAAGCCAAGCTCAATATCGGCGACTACAGCGCCATGAAAAACGTGGGCGGCCTGTTCCCGATCGGCGAGGTGTTCACCGAGGCGCAGGACCTGGAGTCGGTCAACGGCCGCTGCAAGGTGTTCGTGTTCGGCGACACCACCTTCCACGTCAACCGCCCCGCCACCCCGATCACCATGATCGTGGAAAAGGGCCGCGTGGCGGGCGCCGAAAACAGCACGCCGGAATTCGACAATATGCTGTCCATCATCCGCGCCCACGAAGGCGAAGTGTGGGTGCGCGAGCTGGGCTTCGGCATGAACCGCGCCTTCTCGCGCGAGCGCACGGTGGACGATATCGGCACCTACGAGCGCATGTGCGGCATCCACCTCTCGCTGGGCGCCAAGCACGGCCAGTACCAGAAGCCGCAGTTCAAGCGCAAGGACGCCCGCTTCCACGTCGACGTCTTCGTCCAGACCGACGCGGTCTACCTGGACGACGACCAGATCTACCGCGATGGCGGCTGGGTGGCCGGAAACTGATCCGGCGCCGACAGGGTGGCCAGGAATGCGGCCATGTCGCGCACGTCCTGCTCGCCCAGCTTGAGGCGCTCCAGCTCGGACTTGCCGATCTTCGCTTTCGGCGCGGCGCGGTAATGCGCCACCACCTCGGCCAGGCTGCCGACCTGGCCGGCATGCATGTACGGCGGGCGCAGCGCCACGTTGCGCAGGCTTGGCGTCTTGTACGCGCCCTCCAGCGCAGGCCCGTCGGCGATGAAACGCAGCTCCCCGCATTGCTCGGGTTTGGCGTCGCTGAACGGGCCCAGGCAATTGAATTCGTCCGCCAGGACCTTCGCGATGCCGGCGCGGCGGCCCAGCACTTGCGGCATTGGACCGTGCGGCGCGATGCCGGTGTTGTGGAACTGCTGGTCCGTCAGCATTGGACCGGCATGGCATGTCACGCAGCGGCCAGCGCCGATAAAGAGCCGCAAGCCATTCTTCTCAGACACGGTGAGCAGCTGTTCCGCCGACTTGTCCCCCGCCAGCACGCCATCGATGTAGCGGTCCAGCCGCGACGCCTTGAATTGCAGCGTCTTCTCATACGCCGCAAGCGCCTTGCCGATATTGGCGAAAACGCGCGACACCTCTTGCTGGGAAGCCTTGTCCATGGCCTGCCATGCGGCTTGCTGCTGCGGCGTGCCGAGCGGGCTCGCATCTGACGGCAGCTTCCGCAGGTCCGGCAGCAAGCCAAACAGCGCCTCATACTCGTTGCGATAATGCTGCTGCACCACACGTGCAAAGGCCAGTCGATTTCCGCCATGTTCAGCCGCGTCCTCCAGCGGGCCAAGCGCCTGCGCCCAGAGACTGTCCTTTCGCCCATCCCAGAACAGGAAGGCGCTGTAGCCGCTTCCCGTCACCGGCATGGTGCGCCGGATCCCCGTGCCAACACCCTGCCCGACCGCCCGGCCATCCTGGAACTGCTGTTTCGGATCATGGCAGCTGGCGCAGGACACCTTGCCGTTGCTGCTCAAGCGCGGATCAAAGAACAACTGCCTGCCGAGGGCAACCGCCTGCGGCTTGCCTTCCACGCGGTTGGAGGGATCGGCCGGTACCGGCGGCAGTTGGCTGAGACGAAGCGTCGCCAGGATGGCGCGCTCGTTCCCGTTCCAGTCGGCGGCAACGGCGCTGGCCGCCATTACTGCGGCAATACAGAAGAAGACCAGGCGCCTCATGGCAGCACCAGGTTAAAGGTCACCTGGTCGGGTCCCGGTGCGGCATCGATGCTCAACTTGAGTTCCCACCAGCCGGACATGCTGAACTTTACGCCTTCCAGCAGGTAGCGCCCCTCGCCCAGCTCCTGCGTCACGCGCGGCTGCGTCGGCAGGCCATGGTGATGCTGCGGCATGCCGCCGTCGACCACGAACCTGGCGCCGGTCACCGGCAGCCCGGACGGCCGCTTCAGGCTGACTTCCCAGGCATGCAGTTTGCCGAGCAGCACCGGCTCCGCCACCGGCTTCACCTGCACCGAATAGCGGCGATCAAGCGTGGTACGCTCGCGCGCCAGATCCAGCCCGCTTGGCGGCGACATGCAGCCGCTCAACGCCAACATAGCCACAAAAGCAAACATACGGAACATACAATCCTCCTTCAAAGTCGTGATGGGAGGACTGTAGACTTTGCTATCGTGGGAAGGTCAAGCGTTGTTCGGGGCCGCGCTTCGCCACGTCCAGTTGGTGATTGACCTGAGCAGCCATTCGGCGGGGCCGTAGGTGTGGCGCTTGAGCCACCACGTGCTGAGGGCCATTTGCGTGAAGTAGATGGCAAACACCAGGGCCATCACCGCCAGCGGCGGCAGCTCGTCGCACAGGCGCAGCCCGTAGCCGGTGAACAGCAGGGCCATCACCACCGACTGCATCAGGTAATTGGTCAAAGCGATCTTGCCCATCGGCGCCAGCGCCGCCACCAGGCGCGCGCCGCAGCGGCCGTCGAACAGCATCAGCAGGCCCGCCACGTAAGCGGCGGTGAGGAACGGCGCCGTGAGGTAGCTGAGCGCCGTGGCGAACATGGTCATCGCACCGCCCGGATCGTACTCGGAGGCCGCCGCATACAGCGTCGCCCCCGCCAGGCCAACCGGCAGCCCCACCATCAAGACGCGCGGCAGCAGGTGGCGGAAGGCATCCACATGCGCAAACAACTGCACACGCCCCGCCGCGCGGCCGAGCAGGAACATGGCCAGCGCGCTCGGTCCCTGCGCGAACAGCAGCAAGGCCACGGTCGACGGGAATTCGCTGGCGATGTACGCCTGCGACGCACGCCAGTCGCCATGGAAGGCCGCCAGCTTGGCCAGCGCCGGCCTGGCATCGGCCTGCATGCTTTCCGGCGCCAGCATCACCACGGCGCCGAGCAGCGCCAGCATCAGCGCCGACAACAGCAGCAACAGCACAGCCCAGCGCACCGCGGCGCGTTGCGAGGCGCTCCACAGCACCAGCACGAAACTGAGCAAACCGTACAGGTGCAGGATGTCGCCGTAAAACAGGAAGAAGCCATGCAGCACGCCCAGCGCCAGCAAGCCGCAAGCGCGCCGCAGCATGCGCGGGCGGAATGCCGCCCCGGCCCGCTCCGCCGCCGCCATCTGCAAGGTGAAGCTGTAGCCGAACAGGAAGGAAAACAGCAGGTAGAACTTGGTCTCGAACAGCAGCGCCTCGACGAAGCGCACCGCCAGGTCAAGCCCGCCGGCATAACGCGGGTTGTTGATGCCGACCGCGAAATAAGGATCGGCAAAAGCCCAGATGTTGACGGCCAGGATGCCCAGCAGCGCAAAGCCGCGCAAGGCGTCGACATTATGGAGGCGGAATTGGTTCATCCCGCGATTATATATTTTGCAACCCAGCCTCCGCCAGCGCCTTATCCCAAGGCGGCACCGGCTGGTATTCCGCCACCAGGAAATCGATCAGGGCCCGCACCTTGGGCGAGAGCTGCCGCGTGGCTGGATACAGGGCGCTCAGGTGGTTCAGCGGCAGCTCCCAGTCCTGCAGCACCGGCACCAGGCGCCCTTCCAGGATTTCGCGCCAGGCCAGGAAAGTAGTGCTGTAGACGATGCCCAGGCCGCGCAGCGCCGCATGCTGCAGCACCAGCCCGTTGTTCGCCGTGAAGGCGGGCGTCACGCGCACGGTGGCCTGCTCCTCGCCGCGCGAGAAATGCCAGGCCACGCCGCCCGTCAGGTGGCTGAAGTGCAGGCACTGGTGGCGATGCAGGTCGCCCGGCGTCTCGGGCCGGCCAGCGCGCGCCAAATAGGCCGGCGACGCGCACAGCACGCCGCGGCAAGGCGCCAGCGGCCGGATCGCCAGGGCCCGGCTGTCCGGGATGCCGCCGACGCGGATGGTCAGGTCAAAGCCATGCTCGATCGGATCGAGCAGCGCGTCATCCACGTGCAGCAAGGGCGCCAGCTGCGGGTGCGGCAGGCTGAAACGAGCCAGCGCATCGGCCAGCCACTCGCTGCCGAAACTGGACGGCGCCTGGATGCGCAGCGGCCCCGCCAGCTCGATCCCCGCGTGCGTCACCACGCGCGCCGCCTCCTGCGCCTGCAGCACCGCCAGCGCGCACGGTTCCAGGTAGGCCTGGCCCGCGTCGGTCAGGCTCACATCGCGCGTGGAACGGTGCAACAGGCGCGCGTTCAGCTTTTCCTCCAGCGCGAGTACATGCTTGCTCACCATGGCGCGCGACATGCCCAGCCGGCGCGCCGCGCCGCTGAAGCTGCGCTGGCGCGCCACCTCCACGAAGATTTCCATTGCCCTGAGCTGGTCCATGGTGTCGATTGTCTCCATTTTGGAGACAATGTGTCAACCGTTTGCGCATTGTTCACAACCAATCGCCTCCTTACAATGACCTGTATCAAGAAAAGGAGAGCTGCACATGCTGACCGACGCCCAGAAGGCCCAATACGCCAAGGATGGCTTCATCGTCATCCCCGGTTTCAAGACCGCCGCCGAAATCGCCGCCCTGCGCGCCCGCGCCGCCCAAGTCGTGAACGACTTCGACCCGACGGTGGCGCAAGGCATCTTCACCACCAGGGAGCAGGAGAAGAAGGCCGACGACTACTTCCTCGGCTCCGACAACACCGTACGCTGCTTCTTTGAAGAAGAAGCCTTCGGCCCGGACGGCCAGCTGAAGCAAGCCAAGGAACTGTCGATCAACAAGATCGGCCACGCCATGCACGACCTGGACCCGGCCTTCCGCGCCTTCACCGCCGACGCCCGCCTGGAGCAGATCGCGCGCGACATCGGCCTGGCCGAACCGCAGGTCTGGCAATCGATGTACATCTTCAAGCAGCCCGGCATCGGCGGCGAAGTGCGCTGGCACCAGGACGCCACCTACTTCGACACCACCCCGGTCAGCGTCACCACCTTCTGGTTCGCGCTGGAAGACGCCACCCTGGAAAACGGCTGCATGTGGGCCGAACCGGGCGGCCACCGCTCGCCGCTGCGCGAACGCTTCGTGCGCGAAGGCGACCAGGTGCGCGTGGAAAAGCTGGACAACACCCCATGGCCGACCGACGCCACCGCCGTGCCGCTCGAGTGCAAGGCCGGCTCGCTGGTCTGCTTCCACGGCCTGCTGCCGCACTACAGCGCCCCGAACCGCTCGCCGGTCTCGCGCCACGCCTACACCCTGCACGTGACCGACGGCCGCACCGAATACTCCAAGCGCAACTGGATCCAGCGCGACGCAACCTTCCCCGTGCGAGGCTTCCTGTGAAAATCAGCATCTTCGCGCCGCACTGGGGCAGCAACGACCTGCCGCCGGACGTCTTCATCGCCAAGGTCAAGGAGGCCGGCTTCGACGGCATTGAAATGTCGCTGCCGCTGGACCGCGCGCAGCGCGACAACTGGGCCTACAAGATCGCCAACGCCGGGCTGGATTTGATTGTCGCGCAATGGGAGACAGTGTTCCACAGCGACTTCGCCGCCCACAAACAGGCGCTCGGCGAACTGCTGCGCAACGCCTGCGAAGTGCAGCCGGTGCTGGTCAACTCGCACACCGGCAAGGACTGGTACACCCCGCAGCAGAACGAAGAGCTGATCGCCCTTGCGGCCGACATCTCCAAAGAGTACGGGGTGCCGGTGGTGCACGAAATCCACCGCAGCCGTTTCAGCGGCCACCCGATGCTGCTGCTGCCCTACCTGGAGCGCCTGCCGGCGCTGCAACTGAACGCCGACCTCTCGCACTGGTGCGTGGCCTGCGAATCGCTGCTGGAAGACCAGCCAGCCACGCTGGACAAGGTGCTGCCGCGCGTACGCCACATCCACGCCCGCGTCGGCCACCAGCAAGGCCCGCAGGTCGCCGACTTCCGCGCACCGGAAAACGCCGACGCGCTGAAAGCGCACCTGGCATGGTGGGACCGCATCATCGAGCTGCGCCGCGCCGACGGCGCCCAACGCATGACGCTGACGCCGGAATTCGGCCCGGCGCCGTACACCTACACCCTGCCCTACACCGGCCAGCCGGTCAGCAATGCGTGGGATCAGAATGTGGCGATGCTGAAGCTCTTGCGCGAGCGGTACTGCCAGTAAGCCTGCAAGGCCCTGGCAGCAGGGCCTTACTGCGCCAAGGCACGGCCGTGCTCAGCGAGCCATGCCTTGAACCGCGCCAGATCCTGGAACAGACCCTCGGCGCCGCGTTCGCGGAAAAAGCCCTCCTTCGCCCTGACGCATCACGTCACCGAACTCCTCAAACAGCAAATCCCCCTCAGCGACGACAGCCTCCATTAACGCCCACGCCGACATTGGCGCCGGCAATGGAGTGGGATGGCCGAAACGAGGTGTGGCGCCTTGACACATTTACCGGTGCGGTCATACAAGGACGATGAATCGCATGGGTGCTCGGCTGGTCGAGTCAGAGGCGTAACTGATACCGCATGGGGCGTGGTTCCTTTTTTGGATGCCCCGTCTAATTGAGTCTAAACCGAGATATTCCGGTCTAAAGCGGTCTAGAAATGCAGGGGGCCTCAATTTTTTAGACCGAAATAGACCCTGCGCGGCAACCCTTAGACCGGTTTAGACTTTTTGCCTGTCCCGTTTAGACCGAATTAGACTGCTCGGAGAGGGGTTTTAGACTGGCTAGACTGCGCTCGCCATCCCTCAACCGGTATGTGCCGGCGCGTACCCAGTAGTCGTCCCCCGGAAATCGCAGCCAGACAAAACGCCAGGCGTTGCGTCCTTTGGCGTTCCGGTAGAAAACATTCTTCCATTGGAACCCTCGCATAGCCTGACCTCGTTCCCTCAAGGCGCTTCGCTCCATCTCAACTGCCAGCCAACGCTTCACGAGGTCGGTAACAAATGCGTCCAGCTTGACGCCGGGGTGCGCATCCATCAGGTACAAGTCGAGTTTCAAATAATCGGTCACTGGCAGGTGGACTGCCTGTCTTGCATCGTAGTCCATGATTCGGCCCCTTCTAAAATAGTCTAAAACTTGGACTACGGAACTGAAAAATAGTTCACTTTAGACTATCGGCCTCGAAAAAATAGACCGTATTAGACCGGGCCCGCGAATTCTTAGACCGGTTTAGACTTCGACACACGACTTTTAGACCGGTTTAGACTCAACGAGTACGAATTAGACCGATTTAGACTGGGGGGCGCCATGAAATACCCCTGGGGTATGTCCTCAATGGGTGAATGCTGTCCCGCATCGGACCGGCCTCTCCGTTAGGAAAGGCTAACTAACTCCCGGCCCTGAGTTTCGGGCAGAAGAATGACAGCAAACAGCACCAGTCCATAAGCGCCGACAACAAACAACGCGATCGCATGTCCAACACCGAGAAGTGCCACGAAAGACATCGCCCGCCGCGAAGCCCAGGCAAGCACCCAGCTACTGCTCAAGCGGTTTGAAGGCCACTGGGCTGCTTAACAAACAGGTTGCGTTCGAGCTGGGCTTAAGCGAGATCACGATCAAGCTTCATCGCGCATCCGTGATGCGGAAGATGGATGCCGGCAGCCTGGCCGATCTCGTCAGAATGTCTGAGAAACTTGCCGGCGTGGGCTTCTCTTCTCCTCGACTGCCCTGACATGCGCAACACCAGCGCAGCAACGACCTGCCGCCGCTGGAACTGCTGCCCGAGCGGTACCGCCAGCAGGCGCTGCCAGCGGTCTAGGAGTGCAGCAAGCTGGCCGGCTGTTCGCCGTGGCCGCCGGCTTTGGCCGCGGCATCCTGCACACTGCATACGCGGTTGCGCCCAGTGCGCTTGGCGTGATACAGCGCCTTGTCGGCTGCAGCAAGCAGTGCCTCCGGCGCGGCATCCACCACCTCCATGGTGGTCGCCACGCCGAATGAGGCGGTGGCCGGCACCCGCCGCCCCTGGTAGCTGAAGACCAGCGACTGGATGGCTTCCCGTACCTCGGAAGCACGGCGCATCGCATTTTCCAGGTCGCACTCCGGCAGGATCAGCACCATCTCCTCGCCGCCATAACGGCAGGCGATATCGCATTTGCGGATGGACTCGCGCAGTATGCGTCCCACTTCGCGCAGCAGCCCATCCCCCGCCTCGTGGCCAAAGTCGTCATTGACACGCTTGAAGTGGTCGAGGTCCACCAGCACGACCGCAACAGGCTTGCCATTGCGCGCTGAACGCGCCAGCTCGCGCTTCAGCGTTTCGTCCATGAACCGGCGGTTGTACAACTCCGTCAGCGGGTCGACCACCGACTGCCTGCGCAGCGACAGGCGCAGCTGGACATTACTGAGCGACACGGCAACCTGCTCGGACAGGCGCTCAACCCATGCGCGGTCGATCGCCCCCATCACGGTGACGACACCGATGACATCGCCCTGCGATACGAGGGGCACGCACAGCCGGGGCGCCGCGGTGAGGGAGTGCGCGACATGCTTGCAATGCAGGCCCGCTTCCCCCTGAGAGAAATGCGCGCTGCCGCTGCGCAGGCCCCAGCACTCCGACGGCTCCAGGCTTTCCGGCTCCGCCGAATCATCGCCCCATGAAGCTTTGCGTTCGAGCAGGTCACGCGAGTTGCGGTACAGGTACATGGTACCGGTGGTCTCCGGCAGCAGCCAGCTCAGGTAAGCGGAAATGATCTCCGACGACTCGTCAAGCGTCTGCGCCATGTCCAGCGCATGCATCAGCTGCGCGCTGCCGGCCAGCTGCTCATTGTGCCGCTGTGCTTCCTGCGAGCGCGCTTCCAGCGCGGCGCTTGCCTCGCGGGCAGCCGCTTCCGCCAGCCGGCGCTTGCGCGATGTGGTGTGCGCAGTCACCAAGACGGCGCACAAGGCGAGGATATTCGCGATGCCGGCCGCGATACTGATATTGGAAGCCGTACGGGTATTGGCCAGCAGCTGCTCGCGCAGTTCATCGCGCAACAGACGGTATTCGCTGATCTGCTCCCCGACCAGGCTGCGCAGCAGATCCATTTGTTCCTTACCCTTGCCCTGGACCACGACCGCTTGCGCCGCCTCGAAGCCCGATTGGCGCCGCAAGTTCACGGTCTGCCCCAGTTCAGCGAGCTTGCGGTCGATGGCCAGCTCGATCTGGCGCAACGATTCGGCCTCCTCGGCATTACGCGGTCGCCCGCGCAATTGCTCGCGCAACGAGGGCAGCATGCCCAGGGCGCCCTCGTACGGCGTAAGATAGGCCTCGTCGCCGGTAATCACATAGCCGCGCTGCCCGGTTTCCGCATCGCCCAGCATGCCAAGCAGCACCGTATAGTATCGCTCGCGCTTGGCGAGGTCGGCCAGTTCATGGATCACCTCATTAATGCGGCGATCGACAAGGTAAGGAATGGTCGAGGCTACGCCAACGACCACCGCGACGATGGCCGTTGTTAACCGCAGTGTCGCATTGAGCCGCATGCAAGCACCCCGCTAATGTCCTGGACGCGGCATCGGAACGCGGCACCCCGCCCGCCGCAAGGCGCGCGCCAGTGTGCTCTCCAATGCGTTTGGCGTGAATGGCTTGATCAGGTATCCATGCGCGCCCATTTGCAGCGTGGTTTGCACACTGCCCGCATCGTTATGGGCGGAAGCGACCACGATAACCATGTCCGGATTGATTTCGATAATCCTTGGAATCAGGTTAATGCCATTCCCGTCTGGCATTTCCAAATCAAGGATCACGATATCCGACGGCGTCGATGCCAGCTTTTGCTGCGCAGCCAGCAAGGTGCCCGCCTCGCCTACGACCTCGTAGTCTGTCTCGCCCAACAGCAGCCGCATGAGCGACCTGGTGGCTTCGACATCGTCGATCAAGAAAACGCGATACCCCATCAAGCGGCCTCTCGCTGAAAAGAACGATAAGCAAGTATGCCACGCATGCCAAGCCATTCCGGCGCGCCCGATGATCTTTTTTGAGTCGCGCAAAACTATCAAATCGCAATGATGAGGCGCCGCCCGGACTTGCGTGGCATGGCCACATTGCGGCAAACTCGCGAGTTGAAAATTATCCAACCAGCCGACCGATTCCGTCGTTGCTGGGCAACCCCACGAAAGAGGCCTTTCGTATGAAAGTCTGCATTATCGGCGCCGGCGCAATCGGTGGCTTTATCGGAACCCGCCTGGCCGTTGCCGGCCGCTGCGAGCTGTCCACGCTTGCGCGCGGCGCCACGCTGCAGGCATTGCAGCAGCATGGCTGGCGCCTGCAGATGGGCGGCGAAACATTGACAGCGCCGGCGCGGGCCGCGGCCGACGCGCGCGAACTTGGGCCGCAGGATTTGCTGATCATCGCCGTCAAGGGTCCGGCCCTGCGAGAGCTGGCGCCCACGCTGGCGCCGCTGCTTGGCGAGCACACGATGGTGCTGCCGGCAATGAACGGGGTGCCGTGGTGGTTCGGCGAGGGCATTGCCTCCCTCGGCACGCAACCACTGGAAAGCGTGGACGCTGGCGGCGTCATCTCGGCCGCCCTGCCCGCACACCGCGTGCTCGGTTGCGTGATCCATGCCAGCACGCAGACGCCCGAGCCGGGACTGGTGCGGCACGTCATGGGCAATGGCCTGATCGTTGGCGAGGCATTCGGCGGCGAATCGGAGCGGGCGCGCCGCGTGGCGGACCTGCTGATCCACGCCGGCTTCAACGTCACGCTGTCGCCGCGCATCCGCTACGACATCTGGTACAAGCTGTGGGGGAATATGACGACCAACCCGGTAACCGCCATGACCGGCGCGACGGCCGACAAGCTGCTGGACGATCCGCTGGCCAGCGCCTTTTGCATCGCGGCCATGCGCGAGGCGGCGGAGATAGGCCGTCATATCGGCTGCGACATCAGCGAGTCGCCGGAAGACCGCCACAACGTCACGCGCAAGCTGGGTGCGTTCAAGACCTCCATGCTGCAGGACGCCGAGGCGGGGCGTCCGCTGGAACTGGACAACCTTGTGGGCGCCGTGCGGGAAATCGGCCAGCGTGTCGGCGTGGCGACACCCAACATCGACGCCCTGTTCGGCCTGGCGCGCCTGTTCGCACGCTGCCACGGGATGTACCCCGCGTGATGCATTTGCGCGCCGCCACCATCGCGGACTTCGAGATAGTCGCGTCCTGGATCCCAGATGCGGCGGCGGCCCGCCGCTGGGCGGGGCCGCTCCTGGTCTATCCCTTCGCGGCATCCGACTTGCCAGCCGCACTGGCGATTCCCGGCTGCGAGACCGCCAGCGATTGCCTGGTGGACGGCGACCAGAGGCCGTCAGGTTTTGGCCAGCATTGGGTATCCCAGGCGGGTGCAGTGCACCTGGGCCGCATCATTGTGGCCCCGGAGGCGCGGGGACGCGGTATCGGGCGGCTTCTTTGCCAGCATTTGATCGACGCCGCCCTGCATAGCACGCAAGCCACGGCGGTCACTTTGCGGGCTTATAGAAGCAATGCCGGGGCGGTCGCTCTCTACGAGAGCCTCGGCTTTTCAGAGGTAGCGTCCGAATCGACCGACGAAATTCTGTTCATGAGAAAGATGGTCCGCTAATGCCCCGCCCCGCCGCGCCATGCAGGCACGCGCAAGATACACTTTCGTTTGGTGTTGCCGCCTCCGCGCCGGTGCGTTCACCTGCGCATGATCACTAAAGCCCCGCTCCTCGGCCATGGAACGATTCACGAACATAGAAGAATTGGTGCGCTTCGAGCGTCGGTGGAAATTTATCTTCACGTCCTTCGCGTTTGTTTTCGCGGGCGCATTACTGGAGCACATGGTGCGAAATCCGAGCGGTGAGGAGGCCATGTGGTGCTATGGCTTGGGCACGGCCGCCTTTTTCGGCGCCCTCTTCTCGGCACATAAACTACGTGACGCAAGGCGTGAAGCTGGCGTTCGAGGCGGACTGGATTTGCTGGCCGAAGACTGCTCGGCGGGGGACCTTGATGACTAGTCCACGTATTCCCTACCCGCCGCACTGGCTTTCAATTATGTTTGCATCGAGCTGCATGCCGTTGCAAGCGGTCCTTGCCGCCCCAGATCCAGTATGCGAGCCGCTCAAGAATTTTGCCCTCTCGGTCTCACCTGGGGACTCAAGAGCTGTCGACTTCATGACAACATGGGGCGCCAATTTCAAGGACTCGCCCGATCCCGCGTTATCAGCGAAGCGCTGCAATCATTTTGGATACGCGCCGGCACAGGAACTCTGCGCAGTGTTACTGAAACATGGCGCCACAGAATTTGCGGGCATCAATTTCAGGCGTGCGCTGGTATGTTTATCATTCCCACAGCACCCCACCTGATCTCGGGAATGTCACCGTGAACTTCGACAGCAACGGTCACCACCGCCGCGTCGAGCTGGGACTGGTCGAGAATCCTGCCATCGGTGGCATGATTTTGAGAATCAGGGCCGAAGGGTATTGAGGATAGAATGGATCGTGTCACCTCGATCGCATCAGCCGCCCTATGCCAAAAATTGCGCTCATCGCCTCCTGCCTACTACTGTCGGCCTGCGCTTCCATCGGACCAGCTGGTTCGGCCAGCTCGCGCGCCACGCCGTACCTTGACTACCACCAGCACCTGGTCAGCCCTGCCTTTGCGCCGATCGTCAAACTGCCGGAACGGGATGGCGCGATGCTGGTGCGCGAACTCGATGCTGCCGGTATCGAGCGTGCAGTCGTGCTCTCGGTCGGGTACAGCTTCGCCGACGAGCGCAAGGCGCTGGTCGATCCCGACCGCCTGACGCGGGAGCAGAACGATTGGACTTCCGCCGAGGTGGCGAAGAATGCGCCTCGCCTGTATGGTTTTTGCAGCGCGAATCCGCTGCGCGCCGAGGCGCTGGGTGAGATCGGACGGTGCCTGGGACTGCCCGGCATGGTCGGCATCAAGCTCCATCTCGGCAACAGCGGCATCAGCCTGCGCAACGCCGCGCACGTCGCTGTGCTGCAGGACATATTCGCCCTCGCGCAGCGCAGGATGGCGACGGTCCTGGTCCATATGCGTGCACGCGGCGGCAGCAATTACGGCGCCGAGGATGCAAGGATCTTCCTGGACCAGGTTGTGCCGGCGGCGCCTGGCATCGACATCATCGTGGCCCACATGGGTGGCTCCGGCCCCGGCTATCCGCCGCAGAATGACGACGTGATGGCGGCCTTCGCACACGCTGCGGACCGTAAGGAAGCGGCGATGAAGAACATCTATTTCGATGTCGCGACCAACGTCACCGAACAAACCTCCCCCGCCGAAGCGCAGCTCGTAGCACAGCGCATCCGCCAGGTGGGCGCCAGCCGGGTCCTCTACGGCTCAGACCTGAGCCCTCCGGGCGGCAGCATCCTGCGTGGATGGGAGATATTCCGCTCCAGGGTTCCGCTAGGGGCGGATGAATTCCGGCAGATTGCGGGCAACCGGCTGCGTTTCGCGCGGGACTGAAGATGCTCCGCATTCGTCGCCGCCTCTGTTTGTTGACTTGCGCGCTGCTGCTCCCCCTTGCTGCGCTCGCGGGGGCCAAAGACGCGCCGCTCGAACTGCGCATCGCCGTGCCATCCGACCGGCAAGCCACCTACTTCATCCGCCTGCTCGAAGAATCGCTGCAATTAATTCACCAGCCCTACCAGATCGAGTACGTGAAAGACATTCCTGCCCGGCGAATGTGGTCGATGCTGGGCAGCGGCGGCATCAATATCTTCTATGGCATGCAAACGAAGGACAAGGACCGCAGCAGGCAACTGGTGACGGTGCGCCATGGGCTGACCAATGGCTTGATCGGCCAGCGCGTATTGCTGGTCCGCCGCGGCGATGCCGACATCTTCGCACGCGTGAAGTCCTTGCAGGACCTGAAGTCCAGCGGCATGGTCGCGGGATTCGGCGCCGGCTGGGGCGATACGAAAGTGTGGAAGGCGGCCGACTTACCGTTTTATGAACACAGTGCGCCGTGGTCCACCATTTACGCCATGGTGGCAGCGGGCAACCGCAATGTCGATTACCTGCCGCGCGGTGTGAACGAGGTGCTGGCGGAGGCGCGCCAGCACCCCGAACTGGTCGTGGAGCAGCGCCTGCTGATGGTGTACCCCGGCGACCTGGTTTTCTACCTGTCCTCATCCGCCGCCGGCTATAGGCCCATCATCGAGCGCGCCTTGCGGGAGGCGGAAAGCACGGGACTCAAGGAGCGGCTGCTGGACGAGGCATTCGGTGCGGACATCAAGGCACTCGGTCTCAAACGCCGTTTGCGCCTGCAGCTTTCCGCTCCGGCAAAGTAGGCCCCTTGCGCTGCCCTATTGCTTTCAAAACGTAAGCTACCTGAATCCAGTCCAGCCCATGTGCCGCCGCACACAAACGGACCAGGCGGGATCAGTTGGAACTTTCGGCCCGATCGGCCATACTTTCACGGCATATAAATTTAACTCTTCAACAACCATGGCACCGAATTCCACCGACGCGCGCAAACAATCTCCGTTCCGGATGCTGGCGCTCATTACGCTGTTGCTGGGCATTTTGGAGCTGGTGATATGGGTCCAGGGCGGCGGCACGGCTACTCCCCACCTGCTGACAGGGCTGGGCTTCCTGCTCATTACGCCGAACGCGTACATCAATCCGGTGGACGGCAATGCGAAGGTCAGCACGCTGTTCAAGGGCCAGCCACGCGCGCAGGAGGCGGGCCTGCCGCAACTGGCTGGCCTGCTTGGTACCCTCTTGCTGGTCGCCAGCTTTGCAGTCCGCTGGTTTTAAGTAAAGGAGAAAGCAATGTCTGACTTGAAGAAACCGGAGAACCAGACACTCATCGGCCTTGGCATGAGCCTGGGCGTCGCGATTGGCTGCGCCATTGGCATCGCCTTCGGTAACCTTGCGCTGGGTCTTGGCGTCGGCATTGGCGTCGGCTTTGGCCTGGGTATGGCGATAGCGAAACGGCGCGGCTGAAGCCGGATGATCAGCCGCCGCCACTTCCTGTTGGCCGGTGCGGGGCTTCCGCTCCTCTCGGCGTGCGCCAGCGACATCATCTCGCTAAGCGACCGCCCGCCTGAGGTGCTGACCAGGGAACTTGGCGTCGGCGCGGCATCGTACGTTGTACTCCGTGGTGGCAAACCTGTCCCTGCGGTCGCACTCTCCGGCAAGCCCGATGCGATTTTCCAGGCGGCGTCGCTGACCAAACCGGTGGTGGCACTGGCTGCACTGCGCCTGGTGCAGGCGGGCCGGCTTGAACCGGGTGCGCCGGTTTCGCGCTACCTGCCAGGCGGCTATAAGCACTTCCACAATCCCTTGCGGCGGGCGGCTGGCGATGCATTTGATCTGCTCCCTGCGAGTACGCTGGAACGCGTGACTGTGGCCCAGCTGCTGAACCACAGCGCGGGCTTTCCCAACTGGTCGAGCGGCGCCTTGTCTTTCAAGTCCGAGCCGGGTGCGCGCTGGGGTTATTCCGGCGAGGGCTACGTGATGCTGCAAGAGGTGATCGAGGCGGTCACGCAAACCGGCCTGGCAGCCTATCTCGAACAGCAACTGTTCGCGCCACTCGGCATGGTGGATTCCAGCCTGGTGTGGCGCGACGCTTTCGCCGGGCGCGCGGTGGGCGGTGCCATGATGCTGGGCGTGGAGCAGCGCATGCGCTTCCAGAGTGCCGTGGCGGCATCCTCGCTGTACACCACGGCTGCGGACTACGCGCGCTTCATGTCGGCCCTGCTGACGGACGAATCGCTGCTGGCGATGACACTTTCCACGTCCGTGGAAGCGGATAAGCCGCTTGGCCTGGCGTGGGGCCTGGGCTGGGGCATCGAACAAGGCGCCGGCGGGCCGTATCTCTGGCAATGGGGGAACAACCCAGGCTTCCGCGCCTTCGCCATGGCCTCCACCGTGTCGAAAGACGGTTTTGTCGTCCTGACGAACAATGCGAACGGCATGCCGCTCGCAGCCTCCCTGGCGCGGCTTGTCCTGCCGGCCGAACACAATGCCTTCCGCTTTTCCTGGGTGTCCTAGATGCTGAACTTCCTTCGCCTTGTTGCCCTTGTCCTTGGCTGCACCTTGACGGTGGCGCCGCTGTTTCTCGCACTGAAGTTCGCTTACGGCGTGGGCGAGCCGCCAAACGGGCATTGGGACATGCTCTACTTCTCCATGTTCCTGCTGCTTGGATTGCCGTTTGGGCTGGGCCCCTTGATGATCAGCCTCCCCAACACCGTGGCGGGACCGCAAACGCCGGTAGCACGCCTGTTCGCCGGCGGCTTCCTGCTCGTGACGATCGCCACGCTTTTGCTGATCGGCTTCGACGGCACGGTCACCCGCATCGCATCGCCCGCGATCCTGCTGCTGGAAGCCGCTTTGTTTGCACTCTTTATCTGGCCTGCACGGCCATTCCCGAGGAACGCATGAAAAAAATCCTGTTTGCAGTCCTGGCAATCGGCCTGTCCGCGCCGGCATTGGCCCAGTCCGAGGCGGAAGCGCTGTTCGCCAGGTACCAGGCGATGGAGCGCGCCTTTGATCCGGAATTGGTGAACCTGTATTGCGACACCGCGCTGATCCGCAATGTCCGCACCTATCCGGACGGCCAGCAGCGCACGCTCGAGCTGCCCGCCCCCAGGTACAAGGAGTTGATCCGCAACGTGATGCCGCTGGCGAAGGCCAAGGGCGATGTCAACTCCTACACCGAAGTCACCTTCGCGCAGGAAGGCGGCAACACCCGCATCAACGCGACGCGCTATTGGGCCGCTGCGGGAATGCGGTCGGCATCCTGGAAGAACTGAGCCAGTCGCGGGGCTGACGGTGATCCTGTATGGCGCGGCGGCTTCCGGCTCGGTGGCGGTCGAGGCGGCGCTCACGCTGCTGGATATTCCGTTCGAGCTGATCGAAGGCGAGACCTGGTCGTCGGAAGCGGCCCGCGCCCGCGTGGGAACGCAGAACGCCATGCGCCAGGTTCCGACCCTGCTGCTGCCGAACGGCGAGACACTGACCGAAAGCGCGGCGATCCTGGTCCACCTGGCGGATGCGCATCCTGCGGCAGGGCTGGCGCCGCGCCTGGACGATCCGATGCGCGGGCAGTTCCTGCGCTGGATGTTCTTCGTCTCGTCGGCGATCTACTCCCTGCACTGGATCAAGCCGGACGTCGGGCGCATCGGCGCCCCCCCGTCTGCGCGGGACGATGTGGTGAACGCAGTCCATGAGCGCATTGCCTTCTGCTGGCAGGCCATGGATGCGCAAATACAGCCCGCCCCCTACCTGCTGGGCGGGCGCCTTGGCGTGCTTGACCTGTACGTGGCGGTCGTCTCGCGCTTCGGCCCCTGGCGCGAACGCTTTTATGCCGAGGCGCCGAACATGGCCCGCGCCATCCGGCTGGTCGACGACGATCGGCGCCTGCAGGAGCTCTGGGCGCGGCGCTTTTAAGCTACTCCGCCTTGCGCAGGATGAATTGCGGGAAGCGCGCCTTCACCTGAGCGACCAACGCATCGTCCAGCGCGGCCGGGTGGCCCAGGTTCAGCACGTCCTGCGTGCGGCAACCGGTGGAACGGAAATCCTGCAAAGCATAGCTGGTGCAGCCCATGCCGGCGATCTGCCGCGTCAGCGCCGTCAGGTGGGCGGGCGTGGTCAGGCTGGGGTGCACCGTGGTGCGGAACTCATAGGGCACGCCACTGGCCAGGATCAGGCTTGCCGCGGCCTGCGCGGCGACGGCGCTGCCGGGGACGCCGGTCAGTTCATCGTAGGCGTCGAACGAGGTCTTGATATCGAGGCCGACCCAGTCCAGCAGCGGCAGCACCGAACGCAGGCGCTCGGGATAGATGCCCGCCGTATGCAGCCCGATCTTGAAGCCGAGCGCCTTCACCTCGCGCATGGCGTCCTCCAGCGCCGGGTCCAGCGTCGGCTCGCCGCCCGAAAAGACCACGGCGTCCAGCAGGCCGGCCCTGCTGGCCAGGAAGGTGCGCACATCCTGCCAGGGCATCAGCCCCTCGCTGGCGCGCGGCTGCAGGTGCGGGTTGTGGCAATAGCCGCAGCGCCAGGGGCAGCCCTGGACAAAGACCACGGCCGCCAGCTCGCCCGGATAGTCGGTCGACGTGAAGCGCGCATAGCCGCCGACCTTGAGCCCGCGTTCAGCCATTGTCCGGCCGCTCGACGAAACAGGTGCGCTCGCGGAACTCGCCCTTCTTGCCGATGTTGAAGGACGAGTACGGGCGGTGGTAGCCCATCACGCGCGTCCAGATTTCGCAGGGCTGGCGTTCCTCGTCGCTGAGTTGGATGGCCGGCGATGGATGGGTGTCGTGCTTGGTCATGCGATCTCCTTGAGAAGTTTGCGTGCGATGATCTCTTCATCGCACTTGGGACAGAATTCGTGCTTGCCGCTCAGGTAGCCGTGTTTCGGGCAGATCGAGAACGTCGGCGTGACGGTGATGTACGGCAGGCGGAAGCGGCCCAGCGCGCGCTGCACCAGGCGGCGGCAGGCATCGGCGCTGGACACCTGCTCGCTCATGTACAGGTGCAGCACGGTGCCGCCGGTGTACTTCCTTTGCAGCTCGTCCTGCCGCTCCAGCGCTTCGAACGGATCGTCGGTGAAGCCGACCGGCAGCTGCGACGAGTTGGTGTAGTACGGCATCTCCGGCGTGCCGGCCTGCAGGATGTGCGGCAGGCGCGCGCGGTCTTCCTTGGCGAAACGGTAGGTCGTGCCTTCCGCCGGCGTCGCCTCCAGGTTGTACATATGGCCGGTCTCCTCCTGGAATTCCAGCATGCGCGCGCGGATATGGTCCAGCAGCCGCAGCGCCAGCGCGGCGCCCGCTTCCGTGGTGATGTCTTCGCGGTCGCCGGTGAAGTTGCGGATCATCTCGTTGACACCGTTCACGCCCAGCGTCGAGAAGTGGTTGCGCAAGGTGCCGAGATAGCGTTTGGTGTACGGGAACAGGCCGCCATCCATCAGGCGCTGGATCAGCGCGCGCTTGATTTCCAGGCTGGCCTTGCCCAGCTCGAGCAGCTGGTCCACGCGGGCCAGCAGCGCCGCTTCATCGCCCGCATGCAGGTAGCCGAGGCGGGCGCAATTGAGCGTGACCACGCCCAGCGAACCGGTTTGCTCGGCGGAGCCGAACAGGCCGTTGCCGCGCTTGAGCAGCTCGCGCAAGTCCAGCTGCAGACGGCAGCACATGGAACGGATCATGTTCGGCTTCAGTTCCGAATTCACGAAGTTCTGGAAGTACGGCAAACCATAGCGCGCCGTCATCTCGAACAGCAGCTGCGCGTTCGGGCTGTGCCAGTCGAAGTCGGGCGTGATGTTGTATGTCGGGATCGGGAAGGTGAAGGCGCGCCCCTTCGCGTCGCCTTGCATCATCACCTCGATGTAGGCGCGGTTGATCATGTCCATCTCGGCCTGCAGGTCGCCGTACGTGAAGGGCATTTCCCGGCCGGCGATCAGCGGCACCTGCTCCCGCAGGTCTTCCGGACAGGTCCAGTCGAAGGTCAGGTTGGTGAACGGGGTCTGGGTGCCCCAGCGCGAAGGCACGTTCAGGTTGTAGATCAGCTCTTGCATGTACTGGCGCACCTGCTCGTACGTGAGCCCGTCGTTGCGCACGAAGGGCGCCATATAGGTATCGAAAGAACTGAACGCCTGCGCGCCGGCCCACTCGTTCTGCAGCGTGCCGAGGAAGTTCACGATCTGGCCGATCGCGCTGGACATATGCTTGGGCGGACCCGACTCCACTTTGCCCGGCACGCCGTTCAAGCCTTCGTTCAGCAAGGTGCGCAGCGACCAGCCGGCGCAGTAGCCGGCCAGCATGTCCAGGTCGTGGATGTGGAGGTCGGCGTTGCGGTGCGCCTGCCCCACCTCCGGCGGATAAACGTGATCGAGCCAGTAGTTGGCGACCATTTTCCCGGAGATGTTGAGGATCATGCCGCCCAGGGAATAGCCCTGGTTGGCGTTGGCGTTTACACGCCAGTCGAGCTGCTGCAGGTATTCGTTGATCGACGATTCGACGTCCACCGTGGTCTTGGATTTCATGTTTTCACCACTACATATTGTGCGAAACGAAATATTACACACTAAATGTAGTGAGGATACCCTGCGCCGCGGCGATTATTTGATTTTCTTGATCCAGATTAAGTCCGGCGCCGCCGCTGGCGCTACTGCATATGCAGCAGGTCGTGTTCGGACATCTCTTCCCGCGCCGGCACCTTGCGCGGCAGCGTGAGGATGACGGTGGTCCCTTTGCCCTGTTCCGATTCGATGTGGATGGTGCCGCGCAGGATGCCGGTCACCAGGTTGTACACGATATTCATGCCCAGCCCGGAGCCGCCCTGCCCCATCTTGGTGGTGAAGAAGGGATCGTAAATCTGGTGCAGGGTGCGCGGGTTCATGCCCACGCCGTCGTCGGCGAAGCGCAATTCCACCGACGCCTCGTCCACCTCGCCCACGCTGATCGTGATGTGTCCCTGCTCGCGGCCTTCGAACGCGTGCATCAGGGCGTTCTGAATCAGGTTGCTCAGCACCTGGCCCACGCTGCCGGGATAAGAGACGAAGCTCAGCGTCTCCGGCATGTTCACCTTGACTTCGCAGTTGGCGCGCCGCAGCTGGGCCGAATAGGTGGCCAGCGTATCGTGCACCACCCCGTACAGGTTGAACGAGCGGCGCTTGTCGGACGTCTGGTCCACCGCCACCTGCTTGAACGAATGGATCAGGTCCGCCGCCCGCGTCAGCGAATTGGTGATGATGGAACAGGCCATGCGCGCATCCTTCAAATGCGTGTCGAGCGCGGAGCGCTTGATGCCGCCCTCGCCCAGCTGGCGCTCGAAATCTCGGCACATATCGCTCAGCGCCGTCGCTGTCAGCAGGCTGTTGCCGATCGGCGTATTGAGTTCATGCGCAATGCCCGCCACCAGCGCACCGAGCGACGCCATCTTCTCGGAGGTGATCAGGCTGGCCTGCGCCTGCTTCAGCGTCAGCAGCACCGCCGACAGGTCCTTGTGCGCGTTCTCCACATTGGCCTTTTGCAGCGCCAGCTCGGTCAGGCTGCGCTCCAGGCCATGCTTGGTATCGACCAGCGCCGCCTCGGTCTGTTTGCGTTCGGTGATGTCGATGATGACCCAGACGCAGCCCTTGCGCGCATCCTTCGGGTCCAGCATGCGGCCATTCACCATGCACCACAGCTTCTTGCCGTTGGCGCCCACCAGCTCCAGCTCGAAGTGCATGTTGCCGCCCTCGGGGCCAATGGCAAACGGGTCGCCGTGGCCGGCCGTCAGGACCGAGCTGGAACGCCCGGCCAGCTCGCCCGCCTGGTAGCCCATCATCTCTTCCAGTCCGCTGTTGCAGCGCACGATCACGCCGTCCACGATCAGGCCAATGCCGACGATGGCACTGTCCTGCAAGGCGCGCAGCTCGTCCGCCGTCACGCGCAGCTTTTGCGCCAGCACGCGGCGCCGCTGCAGGGTCATGATCTGCGCGCCGATCAGGGCGCTGATCACAAAGCCGGCCAAACCGATCACGGAAATCAGCACATAGTCGCGGCCATAACGCGCGCCCTCGTGCCCTTCGAAGCTCATGGTCCAGCGCCGCTCGCCTACATCGAGCGGGATCTTCGCCGTCAGGCCCGGCAGGGCCGGCAGGCGCTTGCCCGAGCCCACCTTGCCAAAGCTGTCGAACAGCAGGTTATCGACCGAGGGCGCCATGCCGCCGCCGCCGTGCAGGTAGCCGCCATCGTTGATGCTGATGTACAGATGCTGCAGCATGGGGCTGTCGATCACCTCCGACATCAGGTCGTTGACGCGGAAGACGATGGCGACAAAGCCGATCAGGGCGGCATCGCGCTCGGCCTCCGTCAGCAGCGAGGCGCCGCGCTTGTAGATCGGCGCGCGCGCCACGAAGCCGGGCTGGCCGCTGTTGTCCTGCACCAGGGTGATGCGCTCGGTGGCCACCACGCGGCCGGTCGCCTTGCCCAGTTGCAACGCCTGGTAATGCGGCGGCAGTGCAGCCAGGTCGAGGCCAAAGGCATTTTCATTGCCCTTCATCGGCTCGTTGTATTCGATCAGGTAGTGCTCGGCGCGCACCGAGGCCGGGTGCACCTTGTAGTCGGGATAGCCGCCCGACTGCAGGCTGTCGTCGGCGCGGATGCGCGCGGCATAGGCGTCCAGCTGGGCCGACGGCACGCGCCGCACGAACTGGATGGCCTGGAAACCGGGATAGCGCCGCTTCAGGTCCAGCTCGCGCACATAGCGGCTGAACTCCAGGCGCGACACATCGTCATCGACCGCGAACACACCCTTAATGCTCAGCAACATGTCGAAGTAGGTTTGCAGGCGCACCTGGGTGTCGCGCGAGATCTTTTGCGTGTCGCGCTGGAAGGTTTCGCTGGTTTGGCGGTCCTGCACATCCATGACAAACATGCAGACCCACACGGTAACGCAAATACCGACAATGAAGGCCAGGTATCCGTGTATGCGCATGCTTGCTCCGGACGGGATAGTGTGGACGACTATAGCATAGGGAAATCCACAATACGCCCGGGAAATTTTACATTGTTGCGTCCTGGTATCGAGCCGCGGTTTCCCGCACTTCCTCTTCGGCCGCCAGCAAAGCGTCGACCACGTCCGGATCGAACTGCTCGCCGCTGCCCTGGCGGATCAGCTCGATGGCTGTCTCATGCGTGAAGGCTGGCCGGTAGACCCGCTCCGACACCAGCGCATCGTACACATCGGCCACCGCCACCAGGCGCGCCGACACGGGAATCGCATCGCCGGCCAGGCCCTGCGGATAACCGGAGCCATCGTAGCGCTCCTGGTGGCTATAAGTGATTTCGCGCGCAAAGCGCAGGAAGGCGTTGGAATAGCCGAGTTCGCGCTCGACCCCGGCAATGGCATCGCGGCCGTGCACGGTGTGCTGCTTCATGACCTCGAATTCCTCCGGCGTCAGGCGGCCCGGCTTGAGCAGGATCGCATCCGGGATGCGCACCTTGCCGATATCGTGCAGCGGCGCCGCCTTGAACAGCAGCGGCAGGTAAGGTTCCACCAGCTCATCGGCAAAGCGCGGGTTGCCCTGCAGGCGGCGCGCCAGCGCCAGCACGATGTGCTGGATGCGGCGCAGGTGCGACGGGTCCTCCTCATCGCGCAACTCGGCCAGGCTGGCGATGGCCCAGACGGCGGCATCGGCCATCTGGCTGATCTCGCGCAGCTGGCCGCGCTGGCGCTGCACCTGGGCGCGCGCCTGGCGCAGCTGCAGGTGGGTGGCCACGCGCGCGCGCAGCAGTTCCGGCACCAGGGGCCGCGCCACCACGTCCGACACGCCCTCGGCAAAGGCACGGCTCTCCAGCTCGGGCTGGCCGCGCTCGATCATGGCGATGAGGGGGATGCTGGCCGTATCGGGATTGCGGCGCAAGCCCTGGCACACGGCAAAGCCACCGTGCAGCACGTCCACCAGGATCAGGTCCGGCCGCGGCAATTGCTGCGCCAGCGCCTGCGCCGTCTCGCAATCCTGCACCGCGCGCACGGCATACCGGTCTTCCAGCAAATGGCTGAGCTGATGCAGGTGGTCGGCCGATCCGTCAACGATCAGCAGCAGCGGCTTTTGGTGTGGACTAGTCATTGCGGCATGATACCGCACGGGAACATCCGGCAGGGAATCTTAGTCCGCGAGCGCCGGCGTGCCATCCGGCAAAAAGGCGCCAAAACAACGGGTGCATTCAATGCAGAACAAATGCGCCACCCGCACATTCTTCTGGCGCAGCACCAGTTGCAGGTGGCCCTCCTCGCAAATCGGGCAGGTTTCACGCATGGTGCCGCAGGCCATCACGTCATCGGCCAGGTAATTATCGTCGTAGCGCACGCCATCGACCACGCGCTGCGGATCCAGTTCCACCAGGAACAGGACCGGCTCGGGACCGCGCTGGTCAGGCACCGGATAAGCGGCAGAATGATAGTGATTCATCTGATTCATTGTCATCCCCTTTGCCCAGCGCAGGTTATGGGCACTTTAACCATAGTCAAAGAATGGCCCTGTAGCAAGGTCAGCGGCAAAATTCGCTTGCAATTAAATCGCGCACTATCTATACTGCAGCACATGGATACCAAGACCCCCAACCTGGAACAGGTTCCCAAGCTGGACCAGCAACTGTGCTTCGCCCTGTACTCGACGTCCCTGGCGATGAACAAGCTGTACCGCAAGCTGCTGCGCAAGCTGGGCCTGACCTACTCGCAATACCTGGTGATGATGGTGTTGTGGGAACAGGACGAGCAAACCGTGTCCGCCCTGGGCGACCGGCTCTTCCTCGACTCGGCCACGCTGACGCCGCTGCTGAAGCGGATGGAGCAGGCCGAACTGATCACCCGCACGCGCTGCCCGCAAGACGAGCGCCAGGTGATCATTGCCCTCACCCCGCACGGCGACGCGCTGCGGAATGAAGGTGCCAAGCTGCCCGCCTGTGTTTTAGGCGCCAGCGGCTGCGACCTGGAGCAAGTGATCCGCCTGCAGCGCGAGCTGTCGGTCCTGCGCACCAGCCTGATGAACAACGCCTGACCCCCGGGAATGTCCGCCCTGGGGTCAGGAAGAAAAGTGGACATTTTCTTCCTGACCCCGAACTGGACATTTTTTTTAAACCAATTAAGTAGCACACTATTTAATCGTTAGCTAAAGGAGAGTTACCATGAAAAACGTTATCGCCGCTTCCGCCCTGTCCCTGTTCGCCGCTTCCACCTTCGCTGCCAGCCTGCCGGGCGTGGAACCGCAAACCGCGCAGTTCCTGAAAGCCATCGAGGGCGGGGCGCCGCTTGAATCGCTGAGCCCGGCCGACGCGCGCCAGGTGCTGGTCGGCGCCCAGAAAGGCGCACCGCTGCCGGCGGCCGATGTCAGCAGCAAAGTGGTCGAGATCGATGGCGAGAAGATCCGCCTGCACATCGTGCGCCCCGCCGGCGCCAAAGGCACCTTGCCCGTGTTCATGTTCTTCCACGGCGGCGGCTGGGTGCTGGGCGACTTCCCAACCCACGAGCGCCTGGTGCGCGACCTGGTGGTGAACTCGGGCGCGGCCGCGGTCTTCGTCGATTACACGCCGTCGCCGGAAGCGGGCTACGGTGTCGCCATCAAGCAAGCCTACGGTGCGACCAAGTGGGTGGCGCGCAATGGCAAGGAAATCAATGTCGATGGCAGCCGCCTGGCCGTGGCCGGCAATAGCGTCGGCGGCAATATGGCGGCCGTGGTGGCCTTGATGGCGAAAGACCAGGGCCAGCCGAAACTGCGTGCGCAGGTGCTGCTGTGGCCGGTGACCGATGCCAACTTCGATACCGCCTCCTACCAGCAATTCGCGGACGGCCATTTCCTGACCCGCAACGCCATGAAATGGTTCTGGGATAACTACACGACCGACCTGGCGCAGCGCAAGGAAGTCTATGCCTCGCCCCTGCAAGCGAGCACCGAGCGCTTGAAAGGCCTGCCGCCGACCCTGATCCAGACCGCGGAGTTCGACGTGCTGCGTGACGAAGGCGAAGCCTACGGCAAGAAGCTCGACGCCGCCGGCGTGGAAACCGCCACCATCCGCTACAACGGCATGATCCACGACTTCGGCCTGCTGAACGCGCTGGCCAAAGTGCCCGGCACCCAGGCCGCGATGCGCCAGGCCGGCCAGGAACTGCGCTATCGCCTGAAGTAATAAGAAAAGTTGCAAAACAAATGGGGTACGTCCCCATTTGTTTGTTTCAGGATTTTTACAAATAAATAAAGTGTTTTTTGGCAAGCTCACCTAGAATAGCCCAGCATTTAATAACACTAGCCTGGGGATTCGATGAAGCGTATTCATGTCGGTTTAGCCGCTCTTTGCCTGTCGGCGTCGGCCTTTGCTGCCGAGCCTTTTGATGACAAGTTCCGCCAGCTCGAGGAGCTGCTGCCTTCCGCTAACCAGTACCGCACTGCGTCCGGTGCGCCGGGCCATGCGTACTGGCAGCAGCGGGCGGATTACACCATCCGCACCACGCTGGATGAGGCGAACCGCGCCCTCAGCGGCAGCGGCCAGGTGACCTATCACAATAATTCGCCGGATACCCTGCATTACCTGTGGCTGCAGCTGGACCAGAATATCTATAAGCCGAACTCGGACGCGCGCATGACCCTGACCGCGCCGTCGCGCGAGGCCTGGGGCCGCGCGCGCAGCGATGAGGAGGGCATGAAGTTCGAGGGCTTGCGCGGCATCCTGGCGGGCCGTGATTTCGACGGCGGCTTCAAGATCGCGGCGGTGAAGACTGCCGGCGGTGCGCCGCTCAAATACACCGTCAACCAGACCATGATGCGCATCGACCTGCAGCAGCCGCTGAAGCCGGGCGAGAAGTTCACCTTCTCCATCGACTGGTCGTACAAGATCAATGAGCAGAAGGTGCTGGGCGGCCGTTCGGGCTATGAGTACTTTGCCGAGGATAAGAATGCGCTGTTCGAAATCGCGCAGTGGTTCCCGCGCATGGCGGCTTACTACGATGTCTACGGCTGGCAGCACAAGCAGTTCCTCGGTTCGGGCGAGTTCACGCTGGAATTCGGCGACTACGACGTGCAGATCACCGTGCCGGCCGACCACATCGTGGCCTCCACCGGCGAGCTGCAGAACCCGAACGAGGTGCTGACCGCGACCCAGCGCGAGCGCCTGGCGAAGGCGCGCACCAGCAAGACGCCGGTCGTCATCGTGACCCAGGCGGAGGCCGAGCAGGCCGAGAAGTCGGTGGCCAAGGGCACCAAGACCTGGCATTTCAAGGCTAAGAACGTACGCGACTTCGCCTGGGCCTCGTCGCGCAAGTTCATCTGGGATGCGCAGGGCTACAAGAAGGACGGCACCAATGTCATGGCCATGTCCTACTACCCGAAAGAGGGCAACCCGCTGTGGGAGAAGTATTCGACGGCGGCCATCGTGCACACCATCGAGCAGTACAACAAGTACAGCTTCGACTACCCTTACCCGACTGCGATCTCGGTCAACGGTCCGGTGGGCGGCATGGAGTATCCGATGATCTCCTTCAACGGTCCGCGTCCTGTAAAGGATAAGAAGACCGGCGAAATCACCTACACCAAGCGCGCCAAGTATGGCCTGATCGGCGTGGTGATCCACGAAGTGGGCCACAACTACTACCCGATGATCATTAACAGCGACGAGCGCCAGTGGACCTGGATGGACGAGGGCCTGAATACCTTCGTGCAGTCGCTGGCGCAGGAGGCGTGGGAGGAGAACTATCCGACCGGCCGTGGCGATCCGCGCTTCATCGTGGACTACATGCGTTCCAAGAACCAGGTGCCGATCATGACCAACTCGGAGTCGCTGCTCCAGTTCGGCAACAACGCCTACGCCAAGCCGGCTGCGGCGCTGAACGTGCTGCGCGAGACGGTGCTGGGCCGCGAGCTGTTTGACTACGCTTTCCGCGAGTATGCGCGCCGCTGGAAGTTCAAGCGCCCGACCCCGGCCGACTTCTTCCGCACCATGGAGGACGCTTCGGGCACCGACCTTGACTGGTTCTGGCGCGGCTGGTTCTACACCACCGATGCGGTGGACGTGTCGATCGACGGCATCACCGAGTACGGCGTGAGCACCAAGAATCCGGAAGTCGAGAAGGCCTGGAAGAAGGCGCAGCACGACGGCGAGCCGGTTTCCATCATCGACCAGCGCAACAAGGGCATGGTGCGCAAGGTGGACGAGCAGCCGCACCTGAAGGACTTCTACAACGAGCACGATGACTTCACCGTCACCAACGCCGACCGCAACAAGTTCGCCGAGCAGACCGCCGACCTGGAACAGTGGGAAAAAGACCTGCTGGCGCAGGGCAAGCACCTGTACCTGGTGGACTTCTCCAACCTGGGCGGCCTGGTCACCCCGCTGGTGCTGCAGATCGAGCTGAAGTCGGGCAAGAAGTACATCGAGCGCATTCCGGCCGAAGTCTGGCGCTATTCGCCGAAGAAGATCACCAAGGTCATCGTGACCGACGAACCGCTGGTGTCGCTGGTGCAGGACCCGAACTGGGAAACCGCCGACATCGACCAGTCGAACAACGCCTGGCCGCGCAAGATCACCCCTTCGCGCCTGGAGCTGTTCAAGTCGCGTCCGGCGGAGAACATGATGAAGGACTTTAACACCCCGCTCAAGCAGAAGGACGCCAAGAAGGAATGATGCGTTTCAAAGCCGTCCTCGCGGCGGCGCTGCTTTGGTGCAGCGCCGCCGCGCAAGCCCATAATTTCCACGTTGGTTTGACGGAGATCAGCTTCAACCCGCGTACCGGCAGCACGGAAGTGGTACATACTTACACAGCGCATGATGTGGAAGCGCTGTTGATGAACCTGTACCAGCGCCACTTTGACCTTGGGTTGGAGGAGGACCAGGCCGTGTTCCGCCGCTACATCGAAAAGCAGTTCCGCATTTCCGTCGACGGCAAGCCTTTGCCGCTGCAGTGGGTCGGCATGCAAGCCAATGTCGACACCGTCAACGTCTACCAGGAAATCGAGAAGACCACCCTGCCGCCAGGCGCCGTCCTGCTGGATGCGGTGCTGACCGACTTCCTGCCGCAACAAGCCAACAATGTGAACGTGAGCGGTTTCGGCCGCCCGGCCGCTTCCGTTGTTTTCAACCGCGAACGCCGTGAACAAGCACTCCCTTAAGCGCGCGCCGCTGCCAGCCCTGGCGCTGGCAGGCGCGCTCGCGCCCTTGCCCGCCTGGGCCGACGACCCTTTCCTGCAACGCGTACTGATCGAGGGCGCGCGCGCCAGCCAGGTCGGGGTGGCCGATTCGGCCGGCATGGGCAGCGTGTCGCAGCGCCAGCTGGAGGCGCGCACCATTTACCGCCCCGGCGAGCTGCTGGAGGCGACGCCCGGCCTGGTGGCCAGCCAGCATAGCGGCGAGGGCAAGGCCAACCAGTTCTACCTGCGCGGCTTTAACCTGGACCACGGCACCGACCTGCGCACCACGGTGGACGGCATGCCGGTCAACCAGCGCAGCCACGCGCATGGCCAGGGCTGGACCGACCTGAATTTCATCATCCCCGAGCTGGTGGCGCGCCTGGACTACAACAAGGGGCCGTACAACGCCAGCACTGGCGACTTTTCCTCGGCCGGCGCCACGGCCATCCATTATTCCAGCCGCCTGGCGCAGGACCAGGCCAGCCTGACGGCCGGCCAGGGCGGCTACGGCCGCGTCCTGCTGGCCGGCACGCGCGAGCGCGAGGGCGCCGTGCCGGGCGCCTGGCTGTACGCGCTGGAGACGGCGCACAACGACGGGCCGTTCACGCGCGGCGACAATTTCCGCAAGCTCAATGCGGTGCTGCGCTACAGCGAGGGCTTCGCCAACAACGGCTACACCCTCACCGCCATGGCCTATCGCGGCGCCTGGAACGCCACCGACCAGATCCCGCAGCGCGCCGTCGACAGCGGCCTGCTGGGGCGCTTCGACGGCATCGACCTGAGCGACGGCGGCCAGGCGCGCCGCTTCAGCCTGTCGGCCGCCTGGGCCCGCAGCGACGAGCAGCAGACCACGCGCGCCAGCGCCTACATCATCAACAACCGGCTGCAGCTGTTCTCCAACTTCACCTACTTCCTGGACGACCCGCTGCACGGCGACCAGTTCGCCCAGCCCGACCGGCGCGTGACCAGCGGCCTTGAGGCCAGCCACAGCTGGCATGACCATATGGACGATATGGCGTGGAGCACCACCGTCGGCGTGCAGGCGCAGAACGACAATATCTTCAACGCCCTGCAGCACACCGAGGCGCGCCAGGTGCTGGACACCGTGCGCGCCGACCATATCGTGGAAAGCAGCGCCGCGCTCTACCTGGAGCAGCACCTGCGCCTGGCGCCCTGGCTGCGCGGCGAGGCGGGCCTGCGCCTGGACCGCTACCGCTTCACTGTGCGCAACCGCGATGGCGCGGCCCATGCCGACGCCACCCTGTTCAGCCCCAGCATCAGCCTGGCCTTCGGCCCCTGGTCGCGCACCGAGTTTTACCTGAACGCCGGGCGCGGCTTCCACAGCAACGACGCGCGCGGCGTGACCCAGGCGCAGGACCCGGCCACCCCGCTGGCCAGGTCGCGCGGCCTGGAGTTCGGCCTGCGCAGCGAGGCGCTCAAGGGCCTGCAGACCGTGCTGGCCGTATACCGCCTGGACTTCAATTCCGAACTGGTCTACCTGGGCGACGCCGGCAGCACCGAGGCCGGGCGCCCGAGCCGCCGCTACGGCATCGAGTTCTCCAACTACTACAAGCTGGCCAAATGGCTGTCGCTGGACGCCGACCTGGCCTTCGCGCGCGGCCGCTTCCGCCACGGCGCACCGGGCGAAGGCGAGCGCATTCCCGGCGCCGTCGAAGGCGTGGCCCAGCTGGCCGCCACCTTCACGCCCGCCGGTCCCTGGTCGGGCGCCCTGCGCCTGCGCTGGTTCGGCCCGCGCCCGCTGGTGGAGGACAACTCCGTGCGCTCCAGGGCCAGCGCCACCGTCAACGGCCGCCTAGCCTACAGATTTGGCCCGCGCACCACGCTGGAGCTGGAGGGCTTCAACCTTGCCAACCGCAAGGTCTCCGCCATCGACTACTTCTACGAGTCGCGCCTGAAGGGCGAGGCGGAAGCCCGGGCGGACGTCCACTTCCATCCCATCGAATCGCGTTCGTTCCGCGCCAGCTTGTCGCACGCTTTCTGAACCGGGAAACCGGGGCCCCGGCCACGCCGGCCGCGCCATTTAAGTACAATAGGGGCATGATGACGCCCCTGCCCCAATTGATCCACACCTTGCGCAGCGCCGGCTACGCGCTGCTCAAGCCCGCCGACGTGGCCGCACTGGCCGGCTGCTCGCTGGATGAACTGAATTCGCTGGTCCCCGCCTGGGACGACCTGGCCCCGGACAATTACCTGAAGGACGGCGGCCGCTACCGCCGCCGCCGCCATTCCTGCTTCGTGCAGGACGGCGCGGCCCTGGAGCAGACCGCGCACCGCGCCCACTGGCAGCCGGTCGAATACAACGCCCTGCACGGCGGCATGCGCCGCCTGTTCGAGCCGATCGCGCCGCACACCGTGGCCAACCCGGCCTGGGCCAGGCTGGTGGCGGCCATCGGCCGCGCCTGCGGCCAGGTGCGCGGCCAGGGCCCATGGTACGTGGAAGCGCACCAGTTCCGCATCGACACCACGGACGGCATCGGCCGCCCCACCCCGGAAGGCGCGCACCGCGACGGCGTCGACTTCGTGGCCGTGCTGCTGGTCGGCCGGCATGGCATCAAGGGCGGCGAAACCCGCGTGTTCGAGGCCGACGGCCCGAACGGCAAACGCTTCACCATGACCGAGCCGTGGACCCTGCTGCTGCTGGACGACGCGGCTGTCATCCACGAATCGACCCCGATCCAGCCCGTGGCCGGCCATGGCCACCGCGACACCCTGGTCCTCACCTATCGTGACGGTGGATTCCAAGGGGGCTGAAAAGGCGGTATAGTCTGAACACCCAACCATTCAGGAGGTGTCTTGGACTCCAGCTACGATATCGCGCCCGATGAGCTGGAAGTACTCATCGTGGAAGACAGCCCGACCCAGGCCGAACGCCTGCGCCGGCTGATCCAGTCGACCGGCTACCGTGCCCGGGTGGCGGCCAATGGCAAGCTTGCGCTGGACGAGATCAACCAGCGCAAGCCGCACCTGGTGCTGTCCGACATTGTCATGCCGGAAATGAACGGCTATGAGCTGTGCCGCGCCATCAAGGCCAACCCGGAGCTGCGCGATATCCCGGTCATCCTGGTCACCTCGCTGACCGACCCCAAGGACATCATCCGCGGCATCGAATGCGGCGCCGACAACTTCATCCGCAAGCCCTACGCCGAAGACTACCTGCTGAACCGCATCGGCCAGATGCTGGTGAACCAGAAGCTGCGCAAGAACGCCAATATGGAGGTCGGCATCGCCCTCTACCTGGGCGACCAGAAGCACTTCATCAACGCCGAGCGGCAGCAGATCCTCGACCTGCTGATTTCCACCTATGAACAGGCGGTGCAGGTCAACAGCGAGCTGCAGGCGCGCGAGCGGCAGGTGATCGAGCTGAATATGCGCCTGGCGCACCACGCCGGCGAGCTGGAAACCATCAACCGCGAAATCGCGCTGAAGAACCTGGAGCTGGCGGAGGCGAGCCGCATGAAGTCCGCCTTCATCGCCAATATGTCGCACGAGCTGCGCACGCCTCTGAATGCCATCATCGGCTTCACCGGCGCCTTGCTGATGAAGCTGCCCGGCCCGCTGACCGATGAACAGGACCGCCAGCTCAACACCATCCGTTCCAGCGCGCGCCACCTGCTCTCGCTGATCAACGATATCCTCGATGTGGCCAAGATCGAGGCCGGCAAGGTCACCCTGTCGCTGGAAGCGGTGCACTGCCAGCAGCTGATGGGCGAAGTGGCCGACACCCTGCGCCCGCTGGCCGCGCAAAAAGGGCTGCAGGTGTTCATGGAACTGCCCGAGCAGCCCATCATCCTGCAGACCGACCGCCGCGCCCTGGCCCAGATCCTGATCAACCTGGCCAACAACGCCATCAAGTTCACCGAGAAGGGCATGGTCAAGCTGACCCTGTCCGAACACCAGGACGACCAGGGCCAGCAGATCACCGAGTTCAACGTGATCGACAGCGGCAGCGGCATCAAGGAAGAAGACCAGGCCAAGCTGTTCCAGGCCTTCTCCCAGCTGGACAGCACCTCGACCCGGCATGCGGAAGGCGCGGGCCTGGGCCTGTACCTGAGCCAGAACCTGGCCAACCTGCTGGGCGGTTCGCTGTTCTTCAGCAGCGACTTCGGCAAAGGCAGCACCTTTACGCTCGCACTCAAATGTCGGCACGCATCCTGATCATCGAGGACAACCAGGCCAATATCGACCTGATGACCTACCTGCTGCAGGCTTTCGGCCACCACCCCATCCTGGCCACGGACGGCGAAACGGGGGTGGCGCTGGCCGCCAGCGAGCAGCCCGACCTGATCCTGTGCGACCTGCACCTGCCCAAGCTGGACGGGCTGGGCGTGGTGGCGAAACTGCGCGCCGATCCGGCCACGCGCGCCATCCCCATCCTGGCCGCCAGCGCGCTGCCCGTGACCGACGGCTGCGCCGCCCTGCGCCGCGCCGGTTTTTCCGGCTGCCTGCCTAAATCGCTGGAGCCGGATGCCCTGATCCCGGCGCTGGAATCGTTCCTGCCGCCGCAGCTGCGCGCCGGCGCCGTACCGCAGGCCGGTAGCGCACCGGAGCCCGCCGCCGCCGCGCCCGCCGCAACGGCGCCGGCCGCGCCGCGCGCGCGCGTGCTGCTGCTCGATGCCGCACCGGAAAACGCCGGCCTGGTGGCCGCCATCCTGGCCCATACCGGCTACGCCGCCAGCAGCGCCGTCAACCCGGCGCAGGCCGGCGCCCTGCTGGACAGCCACAGCTTCGACCTGGTGGTGTGCGACCTGGGATTGTTCGAGGCCGGCCGCCTGTCCTTCCTGGCCGATGCGCTGGAAATGGCGCCCGGGCTGCCGGTGCTGCTGCTGCGCCCGGACGACGAGGATGAGCTGGGGAGCCTGGGCGTGGGACGCCGCCGCGGCGTACTGTCGCACCCGCTCGACCCGCAGCAGCTGGTGGCCGCGATCGACGCCCTGCTGGCTTAGGCCAGCGCGAACCAGCCCAGCGCTACCAGGCTGAAGGCCACGGCCAGCAGCGCCATGGTGTTCTCCGAGCGCTCATCGGCGCTCAGCATCTTCCACAAGAACTTCAACATCGCTGCCTCCTTGCCCTTGCACGGCATCCCAGCGCCAGGCGGCGCCCAGGCGCAGCCGCAAAAAATCGAGCAGCACGCGCACCCGCAACGGCAGGTTGCGGCCATGCGGCAGGATCGCCTGCAGCGGCGCCGCCGGCATGCTGTAGCCCGGCAGCAGTCGCTGCAGCCGGCCGCTCAGCAGGTCGTCGCCGACGTCCCAGATCGATTTTACTACGATGCCCGCGCCGTGCAGCGCCAGCCCATGCGCGGCCTGGCCGTCGTTGGTGGCAAAGGCGGCCTGCACCCGCACCGTGGCGGGCGCGGCGCCGTGGAAATGCCACTCGGCGCGGCGCGCAGCGCCGATCACGATGCAGCGGTGCGCCGCCAGTTGCGCCGGATGCTGCGGCGTGCCGTGCTGCGCCAGGTAGGCCGGCGCGGCGCACACCACGCGGAAGTTGGGCGCCAGCCGGCGCACCGCCAGGTTGGGGTCCGGCACGCTGCCGAAGCGGATCGCCAGGTCATGCCCGCTTTCCAGCAGGTTGACCACGGCGTCCTCCAGGTCGAGCTGCACCTGCAGGTTGGGGTGGCGGCGCTGGAATTCGGCCATGGCGGGCACGATATGCTGGCGCCCCAACTCGGTCGGCACGCTCAGGCGCAGCAGGCCGTCCACCGCGCTGCGGCTGTTGCTGAGCAGTCCCTCGGCCTGCGCCACCTCCTCCAGGATGCGCAGCACACGCGCATGCAGCTGGGCGCCGTCCTCGGTCAGCGCCTGGCGCCGGGTGGTGCGCTGCAGCAGGCGCAGGCCGACGCTGCGTTCCAGTTGCGCCAGGCGTTTGCTGACCACCGACAGCGGCAGCTGCAGTTCGCGCGCGGCTGCCGACATGCTGCCGGCGGCAACGATACGGGCGAAGGTGCGCAGCGCGGGCAGGTCATCCAGCATGGTCGATTCTCCACATTTCGGAAAAGATGAATTCGTATTGAAGGGCTATTTTAGCGATATTGCGCGCCCTATCATGCCATTCTTTCCCAAGGAGATAATATGAAACACTTGCTTACCCTGCTGCTGGCCAGTCTCGCGACGGCCGCCCATGGCGCGCCGGAAGCGGCGCTGCTGCAACCACGCGTGCAGTTTGTCGATGCCGCGCTGCCGCCCGGCCAGGCCGAGGCCAGCGCCCTGGCGGCGCGCCGCTATGCCACTTTCTGGGACAACGGCGATGCGGCGCTGGCGCGCGCCGCGCTGGCGCCCGGCTTCACCGACCGCACCCTGCCGCCCGGCCGCGAGCAAGGCTTGCCCGGCGCGCTGGCCGCCTCGCGCCTGGTGCGCGCGGCGGTGCCGGACATGCGCGCCGAGATCGAGCAGCTGATCGTCAGCGGCGACCGCGCGGTGGTGCACCTGCGCTTCAGCGGCCATTTCACCGGCAGCATCAACGGCGTGCAGGGCACAGGGCAGGCCGTGGAATTCAGGGCCACCGACATCTACCGCATTGCCGACGGGCGCATCGCCGACAACTGGCATATCGAAGACAACCTTGCCTTCCTGCGCCAACTGGGCGTGATCAAGGAGTGACGCCATGCGTGACGAAAAACCTGCAGCCGGCCGGCCGGCACGGCGGCGCTTCCTGCGCCAGGCGGGAGCCGGCGCGCTGGCCGCCGGCGGCATGCTGGCCGCCGGCGGCCCGGCGCAAGGCGCGGCGGCGGACGGCGGCTTCTGGCCGGGCGGAGCGCGCCTGGTGGTTTCGATTTCGATGCAGTTCGAAGCCGGCGGCCAGCCGGCCAAGGGCAGCGACAGCCCGTTCCCCAAAGTGGACTTCCCGCCCAGCGTGCCAGCCGACCTGGCCGCCAACACCTGGTTCGCCTACGGCTACCGGGAAGGCATCCCGCGCATGCTCGACCTGTGGGACCGCCATGGCGTGCAGGTCACCTCGCACATGATCGGCGAAGCCGTGCGCCACCAGCCCGAGCTGGCGCGCGAGATCGTGCGGCGCGGCCATGAAGCCGCCGCCCACGGTCCGCGCTGGAGCGCGCAGTACGCCATGGGCCGCAACGCCGAACGCCGCTTCCTGGCCGATGCGGCGGACATGGTGCAGCAGGTGACCGGCCAGCGCCCGCTGGGCTACAACTGCAACTGGCTGCGGCGCGGCCCGCACACCCTGCCGCTGCTGCAGGAGCTGGGCTACCTGTACCACATCGATGACCTGAGCCGCGACGAGCCGTTCATCGAGCAAGTCAACGGCAAGGACTTCGTGGTGGTGCCCTACACCCTGCGCAACAACGACATCCTGCTGGTGGAGGGCCGCAACTACTCGCCCGCCCAGTTCCTGCAGCAGCTCAAGCTGGAATTCGACCAGCTGTACAGCGAGGGCGGCGCGCGCCGCCGCATGCTGTCGCTCAGCGCGCACGACCGCATCAGCGGCACGCCGCAGATGGTGCGCGTGTGGGATGAATTCCTGCGCTACGCCCGCGCGCATCCGGGCGTGCTCTTCATGCGCAAGGACGATATCGCGCGCTACGCGCTGGCCAGCCCGCTCACCGTGCGCGAGGCGGAAACCATCTGAGTTCAGGCCAGCAGCTGCAAGCCCGCGCCGGCCGGCAGCTGGGGGAAGATGCGCGCCAGCGCGCTGGCGTCCAGGCGCAGGTGGCGCTCCGCGATGTGCGCCAGCACCTGGCGGAAGTCGGTGGTGACCGGCAGGTCGCGCCCTTCGTTGAGCTGGCCGTCGGCCAGGCCGCGCCACTCGCCCGCCACCTGGCCGCCCTGCACCTTGCCGCCCAGCAGCCACATGGCGTTGCCGTGGCCATGGTCGGTGCCGCGGTTGCCGTTCTCGCGCGCGGTGCGGCCGAATTCGGACATCACCACGATCACCGTGTCGTCGAACATCGGCCCCAGGCGCTGCGCCAGGGTCGCCAGGCCCTGCCCCAGCGGCTGCAGGCGGCCCGCCAGCTGGCCCGTGCCAGCGCCCTGGTTGGCGTGGGTATCCCAGCCGCCCAGCGCGACGAAGGCCAGCTGGATGTTGGGCTGGTTGCGCATCAGGGTGGCCAGGCGCCCGGCATCGTCCGGGAAGCCGTTCGGCAGCGGGGCGCCGTTGTCGGCCGCCTGCATCTCCGCCATCATGGCCGCGTTCAGCACCTCCTGGTGCGCGGCCCGCCCTTCGGCGTAGGCCTTGCCGAAGCGCTCGTTGCCGGCGTACAGGCGGTCGAAGGCGCGCCCGATGGCGGGCCGGTCGAGCGGCGTGGCGCGCGTGCCGGCCGCGCCGTTGGCCAGGTTGGTGGCGGGCATCGCGCCGCCCAGGATGCGCGGCATCACCGGCCCGATGGACAGCGCGCGCGTGGGCGTGCTCTCGCCCGGCAAGGCGCCCAGCAGGCGGTTCATCCAGCCGTCCTGGGTGCTTTTCATGCCCGGCGTGCCGGACTCCATGAAATCCTGCGCATCGAAGTGCGAGCGGCTGGCGTCGGGCGAGCCGCTGGCATGCACGAAGGCCAGCTTCTTCTGCTGCCACAGCGGCAGCAGCGGCGCCAGCGCCGGGTGCAGGCCGAAATAGCCGTCCAGGTTCAGCGCGCCGTCCTCCCCGCCCGGCCTGGCCAGGGCGATATTCGGGCGCAGGCGCGCGTAGTCGGGGTCGGCCACCGGGGCCACCACGTTCAGGCCGTCCACCGCGCCGCGCAGCATGACCACGACCAGCTTCTTGGCGGTGGGGGCGCTGCTGCCCGGCGCCAGCGTGGCGGCCCAGGCGTGCGGCCCCAGCGGCAGCAGCAGGCCGGCGCTGGCGGCAAAGGCGTTCAGGAATTGGCGTCGTTGCATGGCGATGGCTCCGGATTATTTTTGCATGAAGTCAGGGCTGCCCAGCAGCATGGCGGCGCGCAGGCGTTCGTTGCTGTCGGCCACGATGTCGGCGGTGCGCCTGGAAATGCCGGCCCCGAGCGCCTGCTGCAGCGTAGCGGCATCGGCGCCGGGCGCCAGGGTCAGCGCGTAGCTGATGCGGCGCGCCAGGCCGTCGGGATTGAGCCAGGCGCTTTCCGTGTTCTTGTAGCCGTCCGGCGTCTGGCAGCCGTACAGCGGCATGCCCAGGCGCGCCAGGATGCCGGCCAGCGGCTTGGCCTCGGTCATCGGCACCGCCGCCGCGCGCGAGGCCGACACCACGTACTGGTACGGCGTCTTGAACTTGGCGCCGGCATACTGCTGGTCCATGAATTCCTGGCTGGCGAACAAGGTGCGCAGCACGGAGCGGATATCGCCATTGCTGGCGCTCCACGTTTGCGCCATGCGCTCCACCAGCGCCGGCGGCGGCGTGTCGGCCACGAAGTACTGCGCCAGCTTGCGGCTGATATGGCGCGCCGTGGCCGGGTGCGCCGCCAGCACGTCCAGCGCGTACTCTCCTTCGGCCACGCCGCGCACGGTGACCGGCTTGCCGAGCCAGGTCTTGGCGCCGTTGTCGTGGCGGCGCGGGTCGAACACGAACTGCGCATCGCGCCGCGGCGCGTAGGTCCAGCCGGTCAGCATGCGCGCCAGCTCCGTCACGTCCTTCTGCGTATAGCCGCCGTCCACGCCCAGGGTGTGCAGCTCCATCAGCTCGCGCGCGTAGTTTTCATTCAGGCCGCCAGCCTTCGAGACCCAGTTGTCCAGGTAGAACAGCATGGCCGGGTGGCGCGCGGTGGCGCCCAGCATCTGGCGGAAGGAACCGAACACATAGGGGCGGATGGCGTCGCGCTCGTAGCTCGCCACCAGGGCGCGGTCCTGGCCCTTGCCGGCGAAGACATTGAAGTGGTTGTACCAGAAGTCGACCATCACCTCTTCCAGCTGGCGCGGACTCTCGATGGCGCGCAGCAGGCGCGCTTCGGCCGCTTCGGACGCCATCTGCGCCACCACTTCGCGCCGCGCGCCCTGCTCCATGCCGCGCGCCTCCTGGAAGCGCGCCAGCGCCTCGCCGGCGCTCCATTTCAGCGTTTCCAGCTGGTCCAGCCGCTGCGCCAGCGCTGGCGGCAGGGGCGGCGGATTGAGTTGCTCCTCCATATAGGCCTGCACGCCCACCTGGCGCAGCTTCTCGATATCGCCCGGGCGCGGCCCGTAAGCCAGCCGGTTGAGCACGTGCAGCGCCGCCTGGTCGCCAGTCAACGGCGCCGCCCCCACGGCCAGCGGCGAAATGAGCGCGAAAGCGGCAAGCAGCAGGAAAGGTCGCATGGTGTCGTCCCGATACAATGATTTGCAGTGATTTCTTTATACGCTAAGCGCCGAATTAAAGGCAAAGACTCCTTTGTATCGGGATGTTAATTGTTTGATTTATATGCTTTAATTCACGTTGCGCAAAAAGAAAGGCAAGCATGAAAAGATTTCAGGGCACGCTAACCGTATTTGCCATGCTGGCGCTCAGCGCCTGCGGCGTAACCGGGCCCGCGAGCAAGGTGGCGCAGGACGCGCCGCAGCAATGGCAGACGCCCTTGCCGCACAATGGCAGCACCGGCGAACTGGCCAGCTGGTGGCAGCGCCAGTCGGACCCGCTGCTGGTGCAGCTGATCGAAGCCGCGCAGGCGGCCAGCCCCACCATTGCCAGCGCCCAGGCGCGCTTTGCCGCCGCCAGCGCCGAACGCACGGCAGCCGGCGCCGCCCTCGCCCCCTCGCTCACCGGCGTCCTCACGTCCACCCGCATGAGCCGGCAGTCGGCCGACTCCTCCACCAATACCACTTCCCAGCTGCTGGCCCAGGCCCAGTGGGAGATCGACCTGTTCGGCGGCGGCCGCGCGCGCCGCCATGCGGCCATCGCGCGCGCCGAAGGCGCCCAGGCCGGCTGGCATGAAGCGCGCGTCAGCGTGGCGGCCGAAACGGCCAACCAGTACTACAGCCTGCGCGCCTGCGAAAAGCTGCTGACCGTGGCGCGCCTGGACGCGGCCTCGCGCGCCCACACCGCGCGCCTGACCGACATCACCACCAAGGCCGGCCTGCAGTCGCCTTCGGCCAACGCGCTGGCGCGCGCCAGCGCCGCCGACGGCAACAACCGCGCCGTGGCCCAGCGCGCCGCCTGCGACAGCGAACTGAAAGTGCTGGTGGCGCTGACCGCCATTCCCGAACCGGAACTGCGCCAGCGCCTGGCCGACAGCGCCAGCGGCGCCGCCCTGTCGCCCGCTTCCGGCGTGGCCATCGAATCGGTGCCGGCGCAGGTGCTGGCGCAGCGCCCGGACGTCTTCAGCGCCGAGCGCGAGCTGGCCGCCGCCAGCTACGACGTGGCCAGCGCGCGCGCCGACCGCCTGCCGCGCCTGGGCCTGACCGGCTCCGTGGGGCGCGGCCGCCTGCATGCCGAAGGCCGCGACATCACCGCCAATGTGTGGACCATCGGCCCGCTGCAGATGACGCTGCCCATCATCGACTGGGGCGTGCGGCGCGCCAATGTGGACGCCTCGCGCGCCCGCTACGAAGCGGCCGTGTCCAGCTACAAGGCCAGCGTGCGCCAGGCCGTGGCCGAAGTGGAACAGGCCCTGGTGGCGCTGCAAAGCACGCAGGAACGCGCCGCCGACGCCCAGGCCGCGCTGGACGGCTACCGCACCTTCTTCGTCGCTACCGAAGAGCGCTACAAGAACGGGCTGGCCAGCCTGCTGGAACTGGAAGATGCCCGCCGCACGCGGCTGGCCGCAGAAAACACAGTCGTGACCCTGCAGCGCGAACGCAGCGCCGCCTGGATCGCCCTGTACCGCGCAGCAGGCGGCGGCTGGACCGCGCCCGCCGCGCCTTAAGACCGGAAAGAATTTATGAAACCACTGCACCGCACCCCCTCCGCCATCGCCGCTCTCGCCGTCGCCAGCGCCCTCGCCGCCCTGGCCCAGGCGCCCGCCGCCCTGGCCGACGACAAGAAACCGGCCGCCGCCAAGCCAGCGCTGACGGTAAGCACCGTCAAGCCGCAGAAGGCCAGCCTGCCGATCCGCCTGACCGCCAACGGCAACGTGGCCGCCTGGCAGGAAGCCATCATCAGCAGCGAGTCGAACGGCCTGCGCCTGGCGGAAGTCGAGGTCAACGTGGGCGACGTCGTCAAGAAGGGCGAAGTGCTGGCCGTGTTCGCGCCGGAAACCCCGCAAGCCGAAGTGGCGCAGGCCAAAGCCGCGCTGATGGAAGCGCAGGCCGCCGCCGCCGAAGCCAAGGCCAACGCCGACCGCGCGCGCTCGATTGAAAGCACGGGCGCCCTGAGCGCCCAGCAGATCAGCCAGTACACCACCGCCGAAGCCACCGCCCAGGCGCGCGCCGCGTCGGCCAAGGCCATGCTGGCCGCCGCCGAACTGCGCCTGCGCCACACCAGGGTGGTGGCGCCGGACGCCGGCGTGATCTCGGCGCGCAGCGCCACCGTCGGCGCCGTGGCCGGTCCCGGCACCGAGCTGTTCCGCATGATCCGCCAGGGCCGCCTGGAATGGCGCGCCGAAGTCACCGCCGCCGACCTGCGCAGCATCCGGATCGGCGCCAGCGCCGTGGTGAAAGCCGCCAACGGCAGCGAGCTCACCGGCAAGGTGCGCATGGTGGCGCCGACCATCGACCCGCAGACGCGCTCCGCGCTGGTGTACGTCGACCTGCCCCCCAACACAGGCAAACAGCCGCCGTTCAAGGCCGGCATGTTCGCCAGCGGCCAGTTCGAACTGGGCTCGTCCGATGCCCTGACCGTACCGCAGCAGGCGATCACCGTGCGCGACGGCTTCAGCTACGTGTTCCGCCTGAACCAGGACCAGCGCGTGAGCCAGATCAAGGTGCAGCCGGGCCGCCGCATCGGCGACCGCATCGAAGTGCTGTCCGGCCTGGCGCCGGACGCGCTGATCGTGGCCGCCGGCGCCGGCTTCCTGAACGACGGCGACCTGGTGCGCAATGCCGGCGCGCCGGCGCCGGGCCAGGCTGCCGCCGCCGTCAAGCCGGCGCCGGCTGCGCGTTAAGGGAGACGCCGTGAACTTCTCCGCCCTCTCGATCAAGCACCCGGTCCCGGCCATCATGCTGTTCATCCTGCTCTCGCTGGCGGGCTGGATGGCCTACATGGCCAACCCGGTGCAGGACTTCCCCGATATCGAACTGCCCATCGTCAACGTCTCCGCCTCCCTGCCCGGCGCCGCGCCGGCCCAGCTGGAGACCGAGGTGGCGCGCAAGATCGAGGATTCGGTCGCCACGCTGCAAGGCGTGAAGAACATCTACTCCAAGGTACTGGACGGCACCGCCACCATCACGGTCGAATTCATCCTGGAGAAAAACCTGTCCGACGCCGTCAACGAAGTGCGCGACGCCGTGACCCAGGTGCGCGCCGACATGCCCGGCGAAATGCGCGACCCGGTGGTGAGCAAGGTTTCCACCGCCGGCCGCGTGATCCTGACCTTCGTCGCCACGCCCAAGGAAGGTACGAAAATCGACGACGCGGACCTGAGCTGGTACGTCGACAACACCGTCTCCAAGAAGCTGCTGTCGGTGAAAGGCGTGGGCGCCGTCAAGCGCGTCGGCGGCGTGACGCGCGAGATCCGCGTCGAACTGGACGACGAACGCATGGCCGCCCTGCGCGTCTCCGCGCTGGACGTCTCGCGCATGCTGCGCCAGGTGCAGAAGGAAGCGCCGGGCGGGCGCGGCGACATCAGCGGCGCCGAGCAGTCGGTGCGCACCATCGCCACCGTGCGCAGCGCGCAGGAACTGGCGCAGATGGACATCCCGCTGGGCGACGGCCGCCACATCCGCCTGGAGCAGGTCGCCACCGTCACCGACACCGTCGCCGAACCGCGTTCGGAAGCGACCCAGGACGGCAAGAAGGTGGTGGCCTTTGAAATCTTCCGCACCAAGGGCGCCAGCGAAACCCAGGTCGCGGCCGACTCGCGCGCCGCGGTGGAAGAACTGCGCAAGGCGCATCCGACCATCGCCATCACCGAAACCATCGACAACGCCGACCCGGTCGACGAAAACTTCGACGGCTCGATGGAGCTGCTGTACGAAGGCGCCCTGCTGGCGGTGCTGGTGGTGTGGTGGTTCCTGCGCGACTGGCGCGCCACCCTGGTGGCCGCCTCCGCCCTGCCGCTGTCGGTGCTGCCGGCCTTCCTCGGCATGTACTGGATGGGCTACACGCTGAACACCGTGACCCTGCTCTCGCTGGCCCTGGTGGTGGGCGTGCTGGTGGACGACGCCATCGTCGAAATCGAAAACATCGAGCGCCACCTGCACATGGGTAAAACCCCGATGCAGGCCGCCATGGAAGCCGCCGACGAAATCGGCATGGCGGTGATCGCCACCACCTTCGCCCTGGTCGCCGTGTTCCTGCCGACCGCCTTCATGGGCGGCATCCCCGGCAAGTTCTTCAAGCAGTTCGGCTGGACCGCCGTGATCGCCGTGCTGGCCTCGCTGGTCGTGGCGCGCCTGCTGACGCCGATGATGGCGGCCCACCTGCTGAAACCGACCAGCAAGCCGGTGGAAGAAGACGGCTGGATCATGCAGCGCTATATGAAGACCATGCGCTGGTGCCTGGAAAACCGCGGCAAGACCGCGCTGGCGGCGGGCGCCTTCTTCATCGGCTCCATCATGCTGGTCGGCCTGCTGCCGACCGGCTTCGTGCCGCCGGCCGACCGTGGCCAGACCATGGTCAACCTGGAACTGCCGCCCGGCTCCACCCTGGCCGAAACGCGCGCCATCGCCGAACGGGCGCGCCTGGCCATCATGGAAGTGAAGCCGGTGACCCATGTCTTCAGCTCCATCGGCGGCGGCTCCTCGGGCGACGCCTTCGCCCCTGGCGCGGCGGCCGAAGCGCGCCGTGCCGTGCTGACCATCACCACCAAGCACCGCAGCGAACGCAGCGAATCGATTTCCGACATCGACAATATGATCCGCGACAAGCTGGCCAACCTGCCCGGCGCCCGCTTCACCGTCGGCCCGCCCGACACCGGCGTCAAGATGCAGCTGGTGCTGCGCTCGGAAGACCCGGTGGCCCTGCTCGACTCGGCGCGCAAGGTCGAGCGCGAGCTGCGCACCCTGCAGGGCATCGGCAACGTCACCTCCAGCGCCTCGCTGGTGCGGCCCGAGATCATCGTGCGGCCCGACTTCGCCAAAGCCGCCGACCTGGGCGTGACCGCCAACGCCATCGGCGAGACGGTGCGCGTGGCCACGGCCGGCGACTATGACTTCGAGCTGACCAAGATGAACCTGGCCGAGCGCCAGGTGCCGATCCGCGTCAAGCTGCCCGACAGCGTGCGCGCCGACCTGGACGCCATCGGCCGCCTGACCGTGCCAGGCCGCAACGGCCCGGTCATGCTGGCCAATGTCGCCAGCATCACCATGGAATCGGGCCCGGCCCAGATCGACCGCCTGAACCGCAGCCGCAACGTCACGCTGGACGTCGAGCTGGGCAGCCGCACCCTGGGCGAACTCGATGAGGAAGTGCGCCAGCTGCCGTCGATGAAGAACCTGCCGCCTTCGGTGACCAAGGCGGAACTGGGCGACACGCAGGAAATGCAGGCCCTGTTCGCCAGCTTCGGCATCGCCATGCTGATCGGCGTGCTGTGCATCTACGGCGTGCTGGTGCTGCTGTTCCACGACTTCCTGCAGCCGCTGACCATCCTGGCCGCGCTGCCGCTGTCGATCGGCGGCGCCTTCGTCGCCCTGCTGGTGACGCAGAAGGCGCTGTCCATGCCGTCCATGATCGGCCTGATCATGCTGATGGGGATTGTGACCAAGAACTCGATCCTGCTGGTCGACTACGCCATCCTGGCGCGCGCCGAAGGCATGAGCCGCTTCGACGCCCTGGTGGACGCCTGCCACAAACGCAGCCGGCCGATCCTGATGACCACCATCGCCATGGGCGCCGGCATGATGCCGCTGGCCCTGGGCTGGGGCGCCGACCCGAGCTTCCGTTCGCCGATGGCGACCGCCGTGATCGGCGGCCTGATCACCTCCACCCTGCTGTCGCTGCTGGTGGTGCCGGCCGTCTTCACCTACGTCGACGACGCCGAGCACCTGTTCAAGCGCCTGGTGCGCAAGGTGAAAAAGCCGCACAAGCACGCCGCGCCGGACCCCGAGGCCGCCCAGTAAGACCGCGCCCGCCGGACCGACGTCCGGCGGGCTGGCCTGTTCAGACCACCGGCGGGTCGGTTTCGCGGGCGTAGGTGCGGTGGCCGGCCAGGGCCTGGCTGAAAGCGGCCAGGGCGCCTGGCAGGTCGGCCGGCGTGGTGCCGATCAGGCCGGGGTCCTGGGCGCCGCCCGGCAAGGTGGCCGGGATGCCGGCGGCGGCCAGCAGCGTGGCGCCGGCGCCCACCACCAGCAGCGGTTTGCAGTGGCGGTATTGTAGGGTGACGAATTCCACCGCCAGCGCATTGGTGGCGAGGTTTTCGGCAAAGCCCTGGCCATCCGGTACCGCGACGGCATCAAAGACCACCGCCGGTCCCGTCTCCAGCGACATGTCGGCTTCCAGCCCGCCGATCGTGCCCACGCGCGGGCCGACCAGGCGCGTGACCGCGCCCTGCCCTTCCAGCTCGGTCTGCAGCGTATCCACCATCACCTCATCCACGCCCGGCGCCACCAGGATCGCCACCTTGCGGCCGCGGATGCCGGTTTCGCCCGGCCGCGACAGCAGCGACAGGCTGGGCGAGGGCTGGTAGGCCGGCAGCTCGCCGTCGTAGGCCATGGGCTGCGGGTCCGGCACCAGGGTGCCCAGCCGCAGCGCCACCATGTCGGCCAGGGCCGCGTCCACGTTCACCAGCATGGCCAGCGTGCGTTCGCGGATGGCGGGCACCTGCACCTTGCTCAGCTCAAAGCTGAACGCGTGCGCGATGTGCATCTGCTCGGCCGGCGTCTGGCTGTGCCAGAACAGGCGCGCCTGCGCATAGTGTTCGGCAAACAGCTGCGGCTTGCCGCGCACCTTGTCCTCCGCCACCGGCTGCGGGAAGCTCATGAAGCCCATGCGGCCGGCCTGGAACGGGCAGCCGCCGCCCAGCGAGTTCGGTTCGTAGGCCACGCGGCCACGATTGATGGCTTGCCGGTGCATGCCGTCGCGCTGGTTGTTGTGCACCTGCGCCACCGGCGCGTTGATCGGGATTTCGTGGAAATTCGGTCCGCCCAGGCGGCTGATCTGGGTGTCCACATAGGAATGGATGCGCCCCGCCAGCAACGGGTCGTTGGTGAAGTCGATGCCGGGGATGATGTGGGCGGCGCAGAACGCCACCTGCTCGGTCTCGGCGAAGAAATTGTCCGGGTTGCGGTCCAGCACCAGCCGGCCCACCGTCTGCAGCGGCACCATTTCCTCCGGCACGATCTTGGTCGGGTCCAGCACGTCGAACGGGAAGGCGGCCGCGTCGTCCTCGCTGAACACCTGCAGCGCCAGCTCCCATTCCGGGTACTCGCCCAGCTCGATCGCCTCCCACAGGTCACGCCGGTGGAAGTCGGGGTCGGCGCCGGAAATGCGCACCGCCTCGTCCCACACCAGCGAGTGCGTGCCCTGCTTGGGCAGCCAGTGGAATTTGACGAACTGCGATTGGCCATTGGCGTTCACCAGGCGGAAGGTGTGCACGCCGAAGCCCTGCATGGTGCGGAAGCTGCGCGGGATGGCGCGGTCCGACATCACCCACATCAGCATATGCATCGATTCCGGCATCAGCGAGACGAAGTCCCAGAAGGTGTCGTGCGCGCTGGCCGCCTGCGGCATGCCGTTGTGCGGCTCAGGCTTGACCGCGTGCACCAGGTCGGGGAACTTCATCGCGTCCTGGATGAAGAAGACCGGGATGTTGTTGCCGACCAGGTCCCAGTTGCCCTCGTCGGTATAGAACTTGACGGCGAAGCCGCGCACGTCGCGCGCGGTATCGGTGGAGCCGCGTTCGCCGGCCACGGTGGAGAAGCGCACAAACACCGGCGTGCGCTTGCCGGCCGCCGCGAACGGCGCCGCGCGCGTCAAGTCGGACAGCTCGCGGTAGCACTCGAAATAGCCGTGCGCCGCCGAGCCGCGCGCGTGCACGATGCGTTCCGGGATGCGCTCGTGGTCGAAGTGCGTGATCTTCTCGCGCAGGATGAAGTCTTCCAGCAGCGTCGGGCCGCGCAGGCCGGCCTTCAGCGAGTTCTGGTTGTCGGCGACCGCTACGCCCTGGTTGGTGGTCAGGGGCTGGCCGCCGCTGTCGGTGCGCACGCGGTCGAGCGGGCCGTTGTTCGGGTTCTGGCCCTGCGGCGGCACGCCGCTGCCGGCCTTGGGCGAGGCGGCATTTTCGCTGGCGGTGCTGGCCGTCTGCAGCGGGTCGCTGGTGCTGCTCGATGCGCCGGCCGGCGGGATGCCCGCGCCATGCTCGGCTGCCTTGTTGACGTTATAGGGGAACTGCGCGGCCAGTGCAGCGCCGCGCTTTGCCGGGTCGGGTTTGGAGGTAGGCACGGCGCGCTCCCGGTTCAGTGCTTGCGTGAACCGAGCAGCTTGGAGACAGCGTAGCCGGCGGCCAGCGCCACCAGCAGCGAGGTGCCGGGGCTCTTGCGCACGTAGTTGCGGCCGGACTCGGCGAAGCGCTTGTAGGCCGCACTCAGCTGGTCGCCGCGCGCGCCCATCTGGTCGCCCAGGCTGCTGATATTGTCGGCCACCTTGTCGACCGTGCTGTGCAGGCCGGCGCGCAGGTCCTTGGCGGGATTGTCGCTCTTGCTGATGTTGTGATCCATGATCGTGGTCCTTATCGTGGTGGTTGGATGGAAGGGTCACGATACGGCTGTCCCGCTGCATCCACCGTGCGCCAGCTAACGATGTGCGCCTGCGATTTCTGGCAAGCTGTTTTGCATGATTCCTGTCGATCCAGTTCCTGGCGCCACGGCGCCGGTGCCGGCCACGCTGGCTGCCCGTGCGGCGCCGCTGGCGCCTCCCGCCACGGCGGCGGCAAGCGCCAGCGCGCCGACGGTGTCCTCGCTGGGGCAGTTCCTGTCCAACCTGGTCCTGGCGCAGCGCAGCGTGCGCGAGCTGGCGGCCAGCGGCGGCGATGCGGCGGCGTTTGCGGCGGCGGCGCAGCAGCTGGTGCTGAATGTCAACGCCAATGCGCCGCCGGCGCTGGCGGACGTGCTGTCGGCGCAGCAGCCGGTGCTGGCGCAGGCCGGCATCAATGTCGGCAACGGCGGCGCACTGGCGGCCGATGCGGGGGCGCTCAATGCGGCCTTCCGCGCGGCGCCGCAGGAGGCGCTGGCGGCGCTCGACACGGCGATCGGCACGCTGGCGCAGGCGGCGGGCGCCCTGCAACCGTCCACCGTGGCGCAGGCGCAGCTGGCGGACGAGGCGGACGCGGCGGACGCGGTGGACGGGGACGCGGGCGCGCGCGCGCTCAACCTGGCCGAGCTCACTGCGCAGGAACGGGCCGCAGCCGGGCGCCTGGCGGAGACGCGGCGCGTGGCGCAAGCTGCGCTGGAAAGCAATACGCTCGAGGATACGCAGCAGCAGCGTGCGGCGGAACTGCGCGCTGCCGAGCTGCGGCAACTTGAAAGCACGCGCGAACAGGACATGGCGGCGCAGGCGCTGGCCGAGCGCATGGAGGCGGCCCGGCGCGCGTCCCAGCAGCAGGCCGAGGCCAGCCAGCTGGGACGCAGCCGCGCCGAGCGCGTCGCCGATGAGCGGCTGGCTACTGCGCGCCGCCTGGTTGCCGAGCAGGCCGAATCGGCCGAGGCCGAAGAGCTGGTGGCGGCGCGCCTTGCCCTGGCGCGCCAGCAGGCAGCCAGCGGCGCCGGCAGCGCCATCCTGCCCTCCGGCGCCGCCGCCAACGGCCAGGCCGCCGCAGCGCCCGCCACAGGCCGCGCCAGCGATGCCGGCCCGGCCGGCGGCACCGGTACGGCCGGCGGCACTGGCGCGTCCGGCGGCACCGGTACAGCCGGCGCCAGCGGCACCGCCGCCAGCGCGGCGGCGCCGGGCCCAACGGCAAGCGGCTTTGCGCCCCTGCCTGGGCCGAATGGCGCGCCGGCTGCGGGCGACGGCGGCCGCGCCACACCGGAGCGCGAGGCGGCGAATGTCGCGGCCAGCCGCCCGCCGCCCGAGACCGCAGCGCAGGCGGCTGCCCGCCGCGCCGCCGAAGCGGCCGAACGCGCGCGCGCCGCCCCCGAGGCGGAGCGGCTGTCGGTGCAGGACCGCCTCACTGCACAGCGCCTGGACGAAGCGCGCACGGTGCGCGGCGAACTGGACGAGGAAATGCAGGCGGCCCGCCTGGAAAGCCGGCGCCAGGCCCTGCGCGAGGCGCAAGCGGCGGCGCAGGCGGCAGCCAGCCTGACCCGCAACAATGCCAGCGCGCCGCCGGCCGCGCCCCCCAATCCGGCCAGCGCCCCGGCGCCGCCCGCGCCGCCGGACAGTGCGCCCCTTGGCAATCCCCCGCTGCGGCCAACGGAAGCGGCCATCAGCGCGGCCGGCCCGCCCGTCAGCGGCGCCACGGCGGCCGGGTTGCCACCGGATGCCGCCGCCGACGCGGCAAGCGCGCGTGCCGCTGCCGCTGCCGCTGCCGCTGCGGCCAGCGCCGCCGCGCAGGAAGCCATTGCCGCCGCCGAGCGCGCGGCCCTGGCCGCCGAAGCCGCCCGCCG